>JAPSGP010000287.1 GCA_031177445.1 Acidimicrobiia bacterium | reverse complement strand
AAGAGGCGCGAGCACGCGTCGTGGAGCGCGACGTAACCGCCGCAGATCGACGCGGTGCGGGTGCCGCCGTCGGCTTGGAGGACGTCGCAGTCGACGGTGATCTGCAGCTCGGCGATGAGCTCGAGGTCGGTGACGGCGCGGAGCGAGCGCCCGATCAGTCGCTGGATCTCCTGGGTGCGCCCCGACTGCTTGCCGCGCGCCGCCTCTCGCTGGACCCGTTCGGCAGTAGACCCGGGCAGCATCGAGTACTCGGCCGTGACCCAGCCGCGTCCGGACCCCCGCAGCCACGGCGGCACCCGGTCCTCGAGTGAGGCGGTGCACAGCACCCGTGTGCGACCGAACTCGACCAGCACCGACCCGTGCGCGAACTCGGTGTAGTCGCGCGTGAACGTGACCGGTCGCAGGTCGTCGGGCTCGCGGCCGTCGTTGCGGATCCCCATGCGCTCCCCTTCATGATGCGTGTCGCAACCGGAACTCTTCCGGTTGAGATACCCACCTCGCGTTGTTGTCCCTCGATCGACTACACGGTCGAGACCATGTGCGGCGCGGCCAGGATCACAGCGTCGCCATACGCCTCGGAACCTTCCTCCACCGAGACGAGCGGGTCGAGCTGGGGCCACAGATGGGTGAGCATCAGGCGCTTGGCCTTCGCATCACGAGCGGCCGCGCCCGCGTCGCGTGCGGTCAGGTGCCACGACGCGCCGGTGTGACCGACCTGATAGGTCGCCTCGGAGAGCACGAGGTCGGCACCGGCGCCGAACACGTCGGGGCTCCAGCCTGGGCCGGTGTCAGCCGTGTAGACGAGTCGCCGCCCACCCGCGGTCAGCTGCACGGCGTACGTCGGCGGCGGGTGGTCGGTGCGCGAGAACTGCAGCGCCAGATCCCCGATCGTGACCGCGGAGTCGTCGTCGACGACGTTCCAGTCGAACGCCTTGCCCCAGTCGGTGACGAGGCCGCCGAGCCGCTGCTCGAGGCCGTCGGGCGCGTACACAGGAAGGCCCGTGCGCTCGAGACCGTAGCGATACATCACGTGGAGCCCGTAGATGTCGACACAGTGATCGGGATGCTCGTGCGTGAGGACGACGGCGGAGACGTCGGCGACGTCGACGTGCTGCTGGAGGTGGGCGAAAGTCCCGTTCCCGCAGTCGACCCAGATGACGGTGGAGCCTTCGCGGACGAGGTATCCGCTGCACGCACCGCCTCCGGGCGCGCCGTAGGAGCCCGAGCAGCCGAGCACGATCAGCTCCACGACCACGCCTCCACCGTCTCGACCTCGGGGCCGAAGAACCGGGTCGCGAGGGCGCGGAACGTGTGGATGTCGCCGCTGGTGATGAAGGTTCGCGTCGCCACCGCTCCTCCCGCCGAGCGGCGGCCGCTGGCACCGTCGAGCAGCGCGCGCACCTCGAATGCGGTCTCGTCGGCGCTCGAGACGAGCACGACGTCGCGTCCGACGACGTCGGCGATCGTGCGCGCCAGCAGCGGGTAATGAGTGCACCCGAGCACGAGGGTGTCGACCTTCGCGTCACGTACCGGCGCGAGGAGCCGCTCGGCGAGCACGTACACCTGGTCGGAGTCGACGTCGCCGGCCTCCACGAACTCGACGAATCCCGGACAGGCAGCGCACGTGAGCGCCAGCGGCTCCCGCCGGTCGAGGTCGACCAAGTTCGCGGCGCGCTGGTAGGCGCCCGAGGCGATCGTGCCCACGGTTCCGATCACGCCGATCCGTCCTGATTGCGTGACGCGAGCCGCGGCGCGCACGCCGGGCGCGACCACGCCGATGACCGGGATCGAATAGCGAGACTCGAGCGTGTCGAGTGCCACCGACGCCGCGCTGTTGCACGCGACCACCAAGAGCTTGGCGCCCTGGTCGACGAGCAGGTCACCGATCTCGAGGGCGTACTTGGTCACCTCCTCGCGGGGCTTGGGCCCGTAAGGGAACCGGCCGGTGTCGCCGAAGTACACCACCGGCTCGTCGGGCAGGAGGTCGACCAGCGCCCGCAGCACGGTGAGGCCCCCGAGCCCGGAGTCGAACACGCCGATCGGCTGATCGCTCATGAACCTTCGCGTCCCGAGGCGCGCCGGAGCCGGTCGGCGACTGCGGTCCCGATGCCGGTCTCCGGTGGAGGGACTGCGAGCAGCACGTCGATGCCGCGGCGGTCGACCTCCCGCAGGCGGGCGTAGAGCATTCGTGCATATTCGTCCACGTCCCGCGGCGGGTCGAGGATGGTGACGCTCGGCACGTCTTTGGCTTTGGCGCCGCGAGAGCGGAACTGTTCCGGTATCGCGGCGCCAAAAGCCTCGACAAGGGCGAGGACGGCGACCGACGTCCCGGCGTCGACGAGGTCGCGAGCGCGGGCTTCGATCTCGTCGGCGGTGACGAGCAGCACCGTCGCGCGGGGGGCGTAATGCGACTTCAGCGTGCCCGGCGCCCGCACCGGGTCGCCGGCGGCGGTCCGGACCGCGACGCCGGTGGCGGCCTCGATCGCCTCGCGAGAGATTGCGCCCGGGCGCAGGATGGCGACGCCATCACGCGAGCAGTCGACGATCGTCGACTCGACGCCCACCCGGCACGGGCCGCCGTCGAGCACGACCTCGACCACATCGCCCAGTTCAGCGACCACGTCGGCCGCGGTGGTCGGGCTCACCCGGCCGAAGCGGTTGGCCGACGGCGCCGCCAACCCCTCGCCGAACGCGTCGAGGAGCTCGAGCGCCAGCGGCTGGTCGGGCACGCGGAGCCCGACCGTCGCTTCGCCGCCGGTGACCGCGTCGAGCACGCGCGGGTCGCGCCGCACGACGACGGTCAGCGGTCCGGGCCAGAACGCCTCGGTCACTGCATGCGCCGCCGCGCTGACCCCGGCTGCCCAAGCCGAGAGCTGCGACGGGCGCGCGAGATGAACGATCACCGGATGCGTTGGTGGACGTCCCTTGGCTGAGTAGAGACGCGCCAGCGCGTCGGGATTGCGGGCGTCAGCCCCGAGGCCGTAGACGGTCTCGGTCGGGAACGCGACCAGGAGCCCGCGCCGCAGCGCGCGGACGGCGCGGTCGATGTCTCGGGACGCGGTCACCAGAAGTTGATCCGCGTCGCGCGTTCCTCGACGACGTCGAGATCGTCGGTCCAGGCACCGGACGACAGGTACTTCCACCCCCCGTCGGGGATGATCGTGACGATCGTCCCGCGCTCCATCGTCTCGGCGGTCTTCGCCGCGCCGGCGACGATCGCGCCGGCAGAGATCCCGGCGAAGATCCCGCAGTCGTCGAGCAGCCGACGGGTCCACTCGATCGACTCGCGCGGTCGGACGATGAGCTTGCGGTCGAGCACCGCCGGGTCGAAGATCGGTGGGACGAAGCCGTCCTCGAGCGACCGCAGGCCCTGCACGAGCTCGCCGGACGGTGGCTCGACCGCAACCACCCGGACGTCGGGCTTGTGCTCCTTCAGGTACTTGCCCACGCCCATCAGCGTGCCGCTGGTGCCGAGCCCTCCGACGAACACGTCGACCTCCGGGCAGTCGCGCAGGATCTCGGGCCCGGTCGTGCGGTAGTGCGCGTCGACGTTCGCGGGGTTGCCGTACTGGAACAGCATCACCTGGGACGGGTCCTCGGTCGCGAGCTTCTCGGCGAGACGGATGGCGCCGTTGCTGCCCTCGGCGCCGGGCGAGAGCACCACGTCGGCACCGAAGATCTCGAGCAGCTGGCGCCGCTCGATCGACACGTTGTCGGGCATCACGACCCGGAGGCGGTAGCCCCGCAGGCGGGCGACCATCGCGAGCCCGATACCGGTGTTGCCCGACGACGGCTCGAGGATCGTGGCGCCGGGCATGAGCTGGCCCACCCGTTCGGCGGCGTCGATCATCTCGACCGCGATGCGATCCTTGACCGAGCCGCCCGGGTTCTGGCCCTCGAGCTTGGCCCAGATCCGCACCTCGGGGGACGGAGAGAGCGGATGGAGCGCCACCAGCGGGGTGTCGCCGACGAGGTCGAGGATCGAGTCGAAGCGGGCCACGCGGCCCTCCGTCAACCGCCGGCGACGGCGGGCAGGATCGAGATGACGTCGCCGTCGGCGACCTTGGTGTCGAGCTGATCGAGGTACCGGATGTCGTCGTCGTTGCAGTAGACGTTCACGAACCGGTGCAGGCTGCCCGAGTCATCGATCAGCTGACCTTGCAGGCCCGGGTGTTTGGCCACGAGCGCGGTGAACACCTCGCCGACGGTCGCGCCGTCGGCCGGCACCGATGCCGCGCCGTCGGCGTGGGCACGGAGCAGGGTCGGCAGGCGAACTTCGACGGCCACGAGCCCAAGTCTACAAGTCCGACTGGATCGGTCAGAATTTGATCGGGATCAGTCGCGGTCGAGCACGACCTGCACCTCGGTGATGGCGCCGTCGCGGATGCGGTACGCCCGCAGCACAGGGTCGACGCCCGGCATCAGGCTGACGATCGCGTAGAGCCAGGTCGGATCGGGTG
>JAPSGP010000005.1 GCA_031177445.1 Acidimicrobiia bacterium | reverse complement strand
TCGCGGCGTAGGGTCATTCGCATGTCGCTGCGACTGTTCAGCATCACGATGGACTGCCACGAGCCCGAACGGCTCTCCGAGTTCTGGGCGGGAGTGACGGGCTACGAGGTGCAGACGGCGAACGAGCACATCGCCATCCTCGAGGGCGACGGTACGGTCGGACCGCGGATCATGCACATCAAGGTCCCCGAAGGGAAGACGGCCAAGAACCGCATGCACATCGACCTGGGGACCGCCGATCTCGACGGTGAGGTCGCCCGCGTCGTCGAACTGGGCGCGACCCTGAAGGGGCGGCACGAGGAGTGGGGCGTCACGTGGGCCACGCTCGCCGATCCCGAAGGCAACGAGTTCTGCATCGGCCTGCATCCGTAAGGCCGGAACGCGCGCTGGTCCGACGTGACAGCGAGGACCGCTTTCGGAACTTCGGCTACCCGGCCCCGGCCCCGGGCTGACCGCCCAGCGCGAACAGCTCCACGGGATCGTCGAAGCCCTTGAGCATCCGCCGACCGGCGGGCTGGAACGTCATCGAATCGGGTGCACCGATCGCGCGCTCGCGCACCTCGGTCGTCACGAGGATCTCGCGCGGGACCGCTAGATCCGCGACACGTGAAGCGAGGTTCACGACCGGGCCGTAGTAGTCGCCACCGCGCATGAGCACTTCGCCCGCTGCGATGCCGCCCCTTGGCGTCACACTCGAATCGGCGGCGCCGAAGTGCCCGAGGAGCGCCATCCCGATCTCGCACGCGGCGACCGGCTCGAGTGCCACGAACATCACCTCGTCGCCGATGAGCTTGACGACTCGCCCGCCGTGCGCGGCGACCAGGTCGTGCGCCGCCCCCTCGAACTCGTCGATCGCAGTCCCGAGCTCGCCCACCGTGACGCGCTGCGAAAACGGGGTGAAGCCCACGAGGTCAACGAAGCCGACCGCAAGCACCACGGTGACGCGCGAGCTCGCGCCGGCACGGGCGGCCCGGTTGTGATCGATCGCGGCCTCCATGTGTGCCCGGAACAACGTGTCCATGCACCGCGGGAGCAGGTTGAGCGCCTCGACCGCCTCGACCTGGGCCTGCGCGAGGGCGAGCTCGTCCCCCTGAGCCTCCATGAGCGGTGTCTCGATCTCCGAAAGGAAGAGGGAGACCGCAGCCTCGGCGATGCGGGCGAGCGCCGACCCGATCACGCGCGTGAACTGATGCATCGACTGCTCGGGGAAGAGCTCCGCTGCCTCCTTGAACAGCTGGAACACCTCGACGTCGGCCAGGGTGTGGACCGGCACCCCCGCCTTGGCGATAGGCAGCCCGGCCACCAGGCTGAGCTCCTGGATCTCGTCGACGGTCAAGCGGCTGCGCTCGGCGACCTCATCGACGGTGAGGCGATCGCCCGGGCGCAGGATCAGGTCGCTGGCAACGGCCTGGAGTCGGTCGCGCTCGCGCGCTTCCACCAACTGGGTGACAGTGATCCCGCGCCCGGCCAGCCATTCGAGGAGCTTTCGTCGCTCGGCTGCGTTCGGCGCGGCCGGGTCGTACAGGCCGAGAGCCTCGAGCTCCGTAAGGTCCACCGACGACAAGCCTAAGCAAGTGGCAATTCGAGCGCTTCGGCGAACGCGTCACACCAGTCGGCGTGGCCGGCGTCGCTGGGGTGGAACCGGTCGACGCAGTGCTTCTCGTGATACGGCGGGCCGGTGTGCGACCAGACCTCTGCGATCCGCAGCCCGGCCGCACGCGCCTCGCGTCGCAAGATGAGGTTGAACGCCACCGTCTCCCACAACAGGAAGCCGTGCGGCGCAGTGGCCAGGACCGTGCCGGGCGGCAGCGCCCGCGTCAGCGCCCGGATCCTCCCGGGCGTGTGGCGGAACCCGGGTTTGAAGAGGTCGTTCACCCCCACCGCGCACGTCACGAGCTCCACCTCGCCGAGGTGCTCTGCCACGACCGGGAGCTGGTCGCGCTGGACGTCGTTGAGCCGGGCGCCGCTGACGGAGAGGTTGACCACGCGCCACGGGCGACCGTCGGACCCCCGCAGACGGTCGAGGAGTTGGCCGACGAACCCGTGTTCGGGAGCCGAAGCTCCGATGCCGAGCGCGATCGAGTCTCCGAGCGCGATCCACAACGGCCCCGACGCGGCGAGCGCGTCCTCGTTCTGCGCCGCCCACCACTCCTGATAGCGGTCGGTGTAGTCGACGCGCACCGCGGAGTCCGGGAAGAAGCGGCGCACGAACCGCGCCCGCGCGGTCGGGCTGACCCACGTGCTCACAGGCTCGTATCCTTCCAGGCGTGCCCGCGGACGAGAGCCTCCGCGCGGAGCTCGTCGCCATGGCCGAGCGCCTCCGCCTGACGGGGGGCGAGACCGACGAACGTCATGCGGCGCGGCTCTGGGAGATCCTGGACGACTACGAGTGCTGGCCCGGGCGCAGGCTCGTGGGCGACGACGGTGCGGACGCGGCGTGGATGCTGGCGCAGCACGCGTTGCACGATCCCGATCTCCAGCGCCGCTCCCTCGAGCAGCTCGAGATCGCGGTCGCCGGAGGCGATGCGCCGATCGAGCACTACGCCTACCTCCTCGATCGGGTCCGGGTTGCCGACGGCTTGGACCAGCTCTACGGGTCGCAGTTCGTTTGCAGCGACGACGGGCGCACGATCGTCCCGTGGCCCATCGAAGACGCGGCGCACGTCGACGACCGCCGCCGCCGCTGCGGCCTGCCGCCGATGGCCGAGCACACCCGCCGGATGCGCGAAGGCTTCAGCCGCCGCCACCCCTGACGGCAGCGTGGCTCAGCGGCCGTCCGGGAGGACGGTGTCGTTGGCTCGCCAGCAGTACCACGCGGCCACGGTGCGGTACGGCCGGAACCGGTCGCCCAGCGGCACCAGCGCCTTCGGCTTCGGCATCTCCTCGAGCCCGTAGAGGATCCCGTAGCCCTTGCGCACCCCGAAGTCGTCGACCGGCCAGACGTCGAGCCGGCCGAGTTGGAAGATGAGGAACATCTCCGCCGTCCAGCGCCCGATCCCCCGCACCAGGACCAGCTCCCGGATCACCTCCTCGTCCGGGAGCCGCGCGATGCGATCGAGCTCGACGGTGCCGTCGACCACCTTCTCTGCCAGGTCCCGGATCGACGCCGTCTTGCTCGCCGACAGCCCCGCCGCGCGCAGCTGGTCGACCTGGAGGGCGAGCACGGCCTCGGGGGTCGGGGTGGCGTCGGGAAAGAGCGCCACGAACCTCCCGTGGATCGCAGCCGCCGCCTTGCCGGCGAGCTGCTGGTAAGCGATGGCTCGAACGAGCTCGGCGAAGTGCTCGCTGCGGGGCCGGCCCCGTCGCAGGTCAGGGGGCCCGATGCGATCCATCATCGAACGGATGACGGCGTCCTCCGCAGCGAGGGTCGCGGTCGCTTCGAGCAAGGCCTTCGGGATGCGGGCTTTCGGGATGCGGGCGTTCGGGGTACGAGCGTGCGTGGTGCGGGGAGCCACAGGGCGGACACGCTACCGACCCACCTCCCGGCTCGAACTGCGATTCCCGGGGCGATGGCCCAGGGGTGGTCGGCTGCCGCTAACCTGCTCCGCGCAATGCCACCGTCCTCCGTACGAACTTCCCGTCAGCAACGACGCGCCAAGAAGGCCGGCCGCCGCAAGGCCGTCTTCGGCGGCGTCGCGGCCGTCATCCTCGTCACCGCACTGGTCGGCGGCTACGTCGCGCTGGCCGGCGGGAGCGACGGCGACCGCCCCGAGGTCACCGACGAGCGAGCGTCGAACGACGAGCCATCGGAGTCGACACCCCCGTCGACCATCGCCAAGGGGCACAGCCGCATCGCGCAGGCCAACGACGACGTCACCGAGATCGAAGTGTTCGACGAGCCGGACGCGTCGACAGCGCGAAACAGGAAGTACCCGAACCCATGGCTGCTCAACAACGAAGCCGACAAGCCGATCAAGCAGGTCTTCCTCGTCGAGCGCTACAGCGACGACAACCAGTGGCTGCACGTGATCCTGCCCGAGCGTCCCAACGGCACGACCGGGTGGGTGCGTGCCAGCGACTTCACGGTGACCGACAACCCGTGGAGCATTCACGTGTCCCTTGCTGACCACAAGATCACGGTGCGCGAAGGCACGAAGGTCTTCTACGAAGGGGACGTGGCGATCGGGTCCAAGGAGCCGCTCCCCGATTCCGGCGGCGAGCCGACGCCGACGCCGACCGGCGTCTACTACATCCGCGTGCTCCTCGAGAACACCGATCCGTCGAGCGTGTACGGCCCCTACGCCTACGGCCTGTCAGCCCACTCGGAGACGCTCGAAACATTCAGCGGCGGCGACGCCGAGATCGGGATCCACGGCAACAACGACGCCTCCGTGCTCGGCAAGAGCGTGACCCACGGGTGCATCCGCATGGACAACGACAAGATCACCGAGCTGTCGAAGATCCTGCCGCTGGGCACCCCGGTCATCATTCAGTGAGCTGGGAGTGCGCCGGGCCCTCGCACTCCTGACCCTCGTCGTCGCCACTACGTCCGCGGCCTGCGGCGACAACGGCGACGGCGACGGCGCTCGGGCCGCGTCGCTCCCGCCTGCCGGCCGCGAGGCGATCGCGGCCCCGTTCGCAGCCGAGCTGGAGCGGCTCGATCTGCGCGTGACCCGCGCCGCGGTGGTCGACCGCGAGACCGGCCGGCCGGGCCCGAATGCCACCCATCTCGCGGTCTACGTCGAGCCCACTCGCTCCTACACCCCGGACGACTTCGCCACCGGCATCGCCACGGCCACGCGCGTCTTCCTCCCGGTCGCATTCGACCGCTGGCCCGGACTGACCTCGTTCGACGTCTGCCAGGAGCCGATCCCCGGCGTCGACGACCGGAAGGTGCCATCCCCCAAGACGCAGATCGACATCTCGCGCGAAGTGGCTGCGACGGTCGATTGGGACGCGGCCGATCTGCAGTCGTTGCTCGCCCTGGCGACCAGCGACGACGACGACACGTTCACCGTGTTCGCTGACAACGAGGTGACGGCGAGCGCGACCTTCAAGGAACAGGCACCGGGCGGATTGGCGGCCGCCCCGACCACCGACGCGCGGTACTGAATTTCGCGTCCGACGCGGTGGCTAGGCCAGCGCGACGGAGTCGATCCGGCCGGCCGGGTCGAGGAGGAGGTGGACGGCCGCCGCGAGATCGGCGACGACCCGGCTGGCGTCGTCGACACCGCCGACCCATCCGACGAGCGCCGACAGCCAGACCTGCTGGAGCACTCGAGCCGCCGCCAGATCGCGTGGCGTCGGCGCGCCCTCGTGCATCGCGCTGGTGATGATGGCCGTCATCGACTCGCCGACCCGGCGCACGACGTCGGCCTCGTCGGGCGCGGCCGCCCCCGACGCCCGCACCATGGCGGCGGTGACCTCCGGCTGGCGCTGCAGCGCGACAGTCGCCCGCGTGAGCACGTCGAGCACCCGCTCGGCCGAAGTGGCCCCGACCGGAGGCCGCGCCTCGAGCCGGGCGGCGAGCGCCTCGATCTGCTCCGCCATCGCCTCGAGCAGCAGGCGCTCCTTCGAGGTGAAGTAGCGATACACGGTGCCGAGGGCCACGTTCGCCTCGGTGGCCACGTCGCGCATCTGGACCGCGTCGAAGCCGCCCTGCTCGGCCAGGCGCAGGGCGGCGTCGAGGACCCGGCGACGGCGCGCCGCCTGGCTGCGGGCGAGGGCGGTCTCTCCGCCCGGCGCCGCAGGCCCCGCGGTCTGGGAAACGGGGGTGGTCACGGCAGAAAGTGAAACATGTTCCAATCCGGGCGGCAACCGGCGCCACCCGCAAGACTGCAGGACATGGCAACCGACCTGCTGGCCCTGGCCGATCGGCTGTGGCGGGGCGAGGCCGACATCGTCGACCACCACCCCATGCGCCTGTTCGGCGAGCTCGCCGAGATCGACGATCGCCGCGCCTTCGTCGCCGCGTTCTCGAACACGGCCGCGTTCGCCACCGACGACGGGATGGTCCTCGTCGACACGAGCAGCCCGTTCACGTCCGGGCGGGTGCACGACGCGGTCATCGGCTGGCGCGACGACACGCTGCACACCGCCGTTTTCACCCACGGCCACATCGATCACGTGTTCGGCATGGGCCGCTACGAACGGGACGCCGACGACCGCGGCCGGCCCCGGCCGCGCGTCGTCGCCCACGAGCTCGTGCCCGCCCGCTTCGCGCGATACGTCGAGACCGCCGGTTACAACGCGGTGATCAACCGACGGCAGTTCGGGGCCGAGGGGCTGGAGTGGCCGCTCGACTACCGCTACCCCGACGAGACCTACCGGGACACGCTGCTCGTCACGGTGGGAGGGCTGACCCTGGAGCTCCACCACGCCCGCGGGGAGACCGACGACCACACCTGGGTGTGGCTGCCGCAGTCCCGCACCCTGTGCACGGGCGACCTGTTCATCTGGGCCTCACCCAACTGTGGGAACCCGCAGAAGGTCCAGCGCTACGCCAAGGAGTGGGCGGCGGCGTTGCGCACGATGGCCGCCCTCCGTCCCGAGATCCTCCTTCCGGGGCACGGGCTCCCGATCGTGGGCGAGACGCGCGTGCTCGAGGCGTTGGACGACACGGCGACGCTGCTGGAGGTCCTGCACGACGACACCGTCGGCATGATGAACGACGGCGCCACGCTCGACGAGATCATCCACACGGTGCGCGCGCCCCAGGCGCTGCTCGACAAGCCCTACCTGCGCCCGATCTACGACGAGCCGGAGTTCGTCGTGCGCAACATCTGGCGGCTCTACGGCGGCTGGCACGACGGGAACCCGGCGCACCTCAAGCCCGCGCCCGAGCGCGCCCTCGCCGAGGAGCTGGCGGGGCTGGCGGGCGGAGCCGATCGTCTCGCCGCCCGCGCCGCCGAGCTCGTGGCCACCGGTGACCTTCGCCTCGCAGGCCACCTCGCGGAATGGGCGGCGCTCGCGGCGCCCGACGACCACGCGGTGCAGGGCACTCGGGCGGATGTCAACGAGGCGCGGGTCGCGGCCGAGGCCTCGACCATGAGCAAGGGCGTGTTCGGCGCGGCCGCGCGCGAGTCCCGAGCCAAGGAGCAGCGCAACGCATGAAGATCGCAGGTTCGACGGTCCTCGTCACCGGCGCGTCGTCGGGGATCGGGGCCGAGCTCGCGCCCCAGCTCGCCGAGCGTGGCGCCACCGTCGGCATCGTCGCCCGGCGCGCCGACCGTCTCGAGGAGGTGCTCGATCGGTGCCGCGCCCATACACCCGACTCGCGCGCGATCGCGGCCGACCTCGGCGACCTCGAGCGCGCCGAGCGGGTCGCCCTGGAGACGTGGGACGCCTTCGGTCATCTCGACTGTCTTGTGAACAACGCCGCCATCGGGAAGCGCAAGCACACGCTCGATCTCACCGTCGATGACCTCCATCGCACGATGGACGTCAACTTCTTCGCCCCGATCCGCATGGCGATGGCGCTCCTCCCCCGGATGCGCGAGCGCGGCTCGGGTCTGCTCGTCAACGTGTCGAGCATGGGGGGTCGGCTCGGGATCGTGCACGAGGCGGCGTACTGCGCGGCCAAGTTCGCGATGTGTGGCTGGAGCGAGTCGGCGCGGGTCGACCTCGCGGGGACCGGCATCGACGTCAAGCTCGTGCTGCCCGGTCCCATCGACACCGAGATCTGGGAGCAGCAACCAGGTGAGCTGCCAGGGCTCTACGACGGGCCGTTCGTCTCCGCCGCCGACTGCGCCGCCGACATCGTGCGCGCGATCGAGTCCGACGGCTTCGAGTTCTACGCGCCCGAAGAGGTGGCGGGCGGCTTCGGGAGCCAGAAGGAGATCGTCGTGGGCAAGACCCAGGACGTCGACGCCTTTGTCGAGCTCCTCGTGGCCATGAAGCCGCCCGACAGCTGATTCAGCTCGCCGGCTCGTGCTCGCGGTCGGGCAGGTCGGTAACGCGCGTCTCTGCATCCGCCTCGGCGCGGCGAGCCCGGTCGGCCGCCTCCTCTGCCTTGTGCCGAAGCGCTGCCGCTTCGGCCCTGCGGTCCGCATCTGGCCCCACGTCGGGATCGGCAGCCCGGCGCGTGAGCCGCTGATGCCAGCGCTCGCCGGCACGGCCCCCGGCCAGCGATCCGATGATCATGGCCGCAAGCGCGGAGATGCCGGCGACCGTGCCGACATCCGTCCACTCGTCACGCGAGGTCGGGACCCCGAGGCTGTCGAGGCGGTTGAGGATGGCGTCGGTGCCCTCCTCGATGTGGGCGATCGCCGCCACCGCGATCAGGATCACGATGCCGAACACGAGCACGAGCGCCCCGTGGAGCACACCCGCGCGTCGGGCCATGCGCCCGGCCACGTAACCGCCGATCCAGTAGGCCACGAGCAGTGTGAGCGCGACCGCGCCCGCCGCCGCCCATCCGAGACGCTTCCAGTCGTTGTCGCTCAGCTCGTCGGTGTCGACCCCGAACGCGCTGAGGACGGCACTCACGGCACCGAGCACGATGACGAACGCGCCATACGCGGCGAAGATGCCGGCCGCGACACTGAACCAGGAGACTTTGCCCCAACCCGCCTCCCGAACCAGCGCCACGCGCTCGGCGGCGCCCTCGTCGCGCGGCGTCACCATGGTTTGCTCCGGCATGGCACACCCCCTTGCCGGGAACGTGTGGATGATTCCCGTGAGCAAGAAAGTGGAAACCCCTTGACGCGTCAGGTTGCGGCCGGCTCCACCTCGACCGGGATCCCGTTGAGCACCGCGTTGCCCGAGAGCGGGTCGTACCGCGAGGTGTCGGCGAGCAGGTTCGAGTTCACGCCCGGGCGCTTCCCCGCCACATTGAGCTGCACGCCGTCGACGTCGTGGCCCCATCCGTGCGGGATGCTCACGACGCCTCGCATGATCGAATCGGTGATCTCGACGACGATCTCCACCTCACCGGTACGTGAGCGCACGCGAGCCAACGAGCCGTGCTCGAGCCCGAAGCGCCGGGCGTCGTCTGGGTGCACGTGCAGGGTGCAGCGCTCCTTACCCTTCACGAGGATGTCGAGGTTGTGCATCCACGAGTTGTTCGAACGCAGATCGCGGCGGCCGACGAGGACCATGGATCCGTTCGTGGTTCGTGACAGCGACACTCGTAGGCGATCGACGTCGGCGACGACGGGATCGGGAGCGAGCTCGATCTTGCCGCTGGGTGTGCGCAGCACCCCGGGGATGCGGGGCTGCAGTGGCCCCAGGTCGACTCCGTGCGGCGCCGCCTCGAGAGCAGCGAGCGAGAGGCCGGCCGGGTGGACACCGAAGCCGTCCCCATAGGGCCCGGTCCGCAGCATGAGATCCAGCACGCGCTCGGGGCCCCGCCGGGTCGCGAGCTGTGCCGTCAGCTCCGCCGCGTCGCGTCCTTCGACGTTGGACCCGGCGCGCTGTACCGCGCGATCTACCAACCCCGCGACGACGAAGTCGTCGAGGGCGGCGATGTCGGCGCTCGCCCCCTGCCCGGCGACGATGGCCGCCAAGTGGAGCAGGATCTGCCACTCGGGGAGCTCGCCCGGCTCGAGCTCGACGACAGGCGGCGAGTAGTTCGCCACGTTGCGGATCGCGAGCTGGTACAGGGCGAGGTCGTAGTGCCCGCGTGCGAGCTCGCCTTCGGGCGGCAGGATCACGTCGGCGTGGCGCGTGGTCTCGTTGCGATAGATGTCGACGCTCACCATGAACTCGAGCGAGGCGAGCGCGCGATCGAGCCGCGCCGAGTCAGGGTTCGACAGTGCCGGGTTCCCGGCGATGGTGAGCAGCGCGCGGATCTTGCCCTCACCCGGTGTCTCGATCTCCTCGGCCAGCGCCACCACCGGGAGCTCGCCGAACACCTCGGGGAACCCACGGACGCGGCTGTGACGCCGCCCGAACCTCACCCCCCGTCCCGCCCCCGGCCTTCCGCCGGTGTTGGCGGCGCCGGCGGCGGCCTTGGTGAACATGGCGCCGCCCGGTCGGTCGAGGTTGCCGGTGAGCGTGTTGAGCACGTCGACCAGCCAGCTCGCCAGGGTGCCGAACTCCTGGGTGCACGTGCCGATGCGGGCGTACACGGCGGCGCGGGGCGCTGACGCGAGCTCGTGGGCGGTGCGGCGGATGGACGGGGCGTCGATCCCGCACACAGATGCGACGGCTTCCGGGGTGAAGTCGCGCGCGAGCCGCTCGACTTCCTCGACACCGGCCACGTGCTCGGCGAGGTGCCCGAGTGATACCAGGGCGTCGGCGAACAGCGTCTGCACGAGCGCGAAGAGGAAGTGCGCGTCGGTGCCCGGACGGATGAACAGGTGCTCGTCGGCCGCCTCGGCCGTCTTCGACCGCCGGGGGTCGACGACGACGAGCTTGCCGCCACGGGCCTGGAGCGCTCGCAGCCGACCGGGAACGTCGGGCGCGGTCATGAGGCTGCCGTTCGAAGCGAACGGGTTCGCGCCCAGCATCAAGAGGTGGTCGGTGCGGTCGAGATCGGGCACCGGGATGCTGAGCAGCGTGCCGAACATCAAGCCCGCCGAGACCTGCTTCGGCATCTGGTCGACGGTGCTCGCCGAGTAGATGTTGCGGGTCCCGAGCGACTGCAGCAGTACGCGGGTGTAGATCGGGCCCGCGAGGTTGTGCACGCTGGGGTTGCCGAGGTACACGGCGACTGCGTCACGGCCGTGCTTCTCGAGGATCGCCGTCAGCCCGCGGTCGATCTCGGCGAACGCGTCCTCCCAGTCGACCTCGTACCACCGGTCGCCGCGCCGGAGCTGCGGCCGCCGGAGCCGGTCGGGATCGTTCTCGAGCTGCTTCAGGGCCGTGCCCTTGGGGCACAGGAAGCCGCCGCTGAACACGTCGTCCCGGTCACCGCGCACGAGCGTGATCTCGCGGCCTCGCAGGTGGAGCTCGAGGCCGCAGGTGGCCTCGCACAGGGGGCAGGTCCGGTACGCGACCCGAGACTCGTCGCCGTTCCCAGTCATCAGCCGAGCCTAAACCCGTCCGCAACGACGTCCCGGGTAGGCTCCCATGCCCGGATGGCCGATTCGGACCGCTTGTACTTCCGCCAGCTCCTGGCAGGACGAGACTTCGCCACCCACGATCCCGTCGCTCGCCAGATGGTCAACTTCGTCTACCTCATCGGCGATCGTGAGACCGGTGAGGCGATGGTGGTCGACCCGGCCTACGGCGTCGGCGAGCTCGTCGACCTCGCGGGACGGGACGGGCTGCGCATCACCGGCGCCTTGATCACGCACTACCACCCCGACCACGTCGGTGGTGATCTCATGGGCTACCCGATCGAGGGCGTGCGCGAGCTGCTGGCGGTCGACGGCGTCAACGCTCCCCTTCACGTCCAGCGCCCCGAGGCCGCCGGCCTCAAACGCGTCACCGGTGCGTCCGACTCCGATCTCGTCCTGCACGACAGCGGCGACGAGGTCACGATCGGCTCGATCCCCGTGCGGTTGGTCCACACCCCGGGGCACACCCCGGGGAGCCAATGCTTCCTGGCGAACGGGCGGCTCGTCGCCGGCGACACCCTCTTCCTCGAAGGCTGCGGCCGCACCGACCTTCCCGGGGGCGACCCCGAGGCCATGTACGAGAGCCTCACGCAGCGGCTGGCCGCGATCCCGGACGACACGGTGCTGTACCCCGGCCACCTCTATTCGCCCGAGCCCTCGGCGACCATGGGCGAGACGCGGGCCCGCAACTACGTGTTCCGGCCCCGGTCCCGCGATCAGTGGCTCACGATGTTCGGGATCTGATGCCCGAACGGCTACCAAAGCGGTCCACGTACGTGGGCCTCTTCATGGTGACGCTGTCGACGCTGATGTACGAGATCGCGCTCACTCGCATCTTCAGCGTCACGATGTGGTACCACTTCGCCTTCGTCGCGATCTCCGTCGCGTTGTTCGGCCTGACCGTCGGCGCGCTCCTCGTCCATCTGCTCCCGGGCCGCTTCCGCGACGTCGACCTGGACCGCCATCTGTGGCTGTTTGCGCTGCTGTTCGGGCTCTCCATCGGCGTCTGCATCGCGATCCAACTCTCGATCAAGGTCGTGCCGAGGCTGACCGCGGCCGGAGTGCTGTCGGTGATGGCGACCTGCCTCGTCGTGTCGATCCCGTTCGTATTCAGCGGGATCGTCGTGTGCCTCGCGCTCACGCGCTTCCCGACCCGGGTCAACCGGCTCTACGCGGCCGATCTCATCGGCGCCGGGCTCGGCTGTGTCGTGCTCGTGATCCTGTTCAGCCGGCTCGACGGCCCCAGCCTGGTGGTGGGCATCGGCGCCCTCGCCGCGTCGGGCGCGTTCGCCTTCGGCGTCGGCGGCGCCGCCGGATTGCACCGCCGCCGGCGTGCGGTGGTGGCGGCGCTGGCGGTCGCGGTGCTCGGAGTCGTGGCGATCGGCAACGCCTACCTCCACTCGAACGGCGACGCCGTGCTCCGAGTGCGATGGGCCAAGGAGGTGCGCGAGCCCGACCACGACCTCGAGGAGTGGAACGCCTTCTCGCGGATCACCGTGGGCGATGAGGTCCGCGGACGGCCGGCCGGGTTCCTGAGTCCGACCTTTCCGGAAGACACCGCAGTACGTCAGCGCGGCATGGTCATCGACAGCACCGCGGGAACGGTCCTGACGGCCCACCGGCGTGGCGCCGACGCCGACTTCCTCCGCTACGACCTCACCTACCTCGCGCACTACCTCCGATCCGAGAGCGACGTCGCCGTGATCGGCGTGGGTGGTGGACGAGACGTACTGGCCGCGCTCGAGTTCGGCCAGCGTTCGGTCACCGGCATCGAGATCAACGGCAACATCCTCGAGGCCATCAATGGCCACTACGGCGATTTCACGGGCCACCTGGATCGCGACCCACGGGTCACGTTCG
Organism: Acidimicrobiia bacterium; assembly: GCA_031177445.1. Classification (GTDB taxonomy): domain Bacteria; phylum Actinomycetota; class Acidimicrobiia; order IMCC26256; family JACDBD01; genus JAPSGP01. The sequence goes on along the minus strand of JAPSGP010000005.1, from coordinate 11,877 downwards.
TCCGCGACGAGGCGCGCAGTTACTTGGCGCGGACCGACGGCAAGTACGACATCATCCAGATGGCTTTGATCGACACCTGGGCTGCAACCTCGGCCGGCGCGTACGCCCTGAGTGAGAACTCGCTCTACACGACCGAGGCGTGGGACCTGTTCCTCGACCGGCTTCGCCCGGGCGGTGTGCTCTCCGTGACGCGGTGGTATCGATTCGCCGACCAGCCACCCCTCGAGACCTATCGGACGACCGCGCTCGCCGCCCGAGCGCTCGAGCGTCGCGGCGTGGCGCGGCCGCGTGACCACATCCTCGTCTACGAAGGCCCGAGTGTTGGCCTGGCGGCCAGCGGCGCAACGATCCTGGTGAGCCCCGATCCGTTCTCGCGAGCGGACCTGGACAGAATCGGCGGCGAGGTCGAGCGGCTCCGATTCCGGCCGATCCTGACACCTGAGACGGCAATCGACCCTCCGTTGCGCGCGATCGCCGCGCCCGGCGGCCCCAGCGACGCCGTCGACCGGTTCGATGAGGACATCTCCCCGCCCACCGACAACCGGCCGTACTTCTTCCAGATGGCCGACATCGAGACGTTCCTCAACGGCAAAGGGTTCGGAGACGACTTCGTGTTCCGCCCCGTTCTGGTGCTGCTGATCCTCGGCGCGACCGTGCTCGTGCTGGCGTCGATCTGCATCGCGCTGCCCCTGCTCTTGGATCGTCGCCCCCGGCCACCACGGGTCGCGCCCTTCTACACCTACTTCGCCGGCATCGGGTTCGGGTTCCTGCTGATCGAGGTGTCACAGCTCCAGCGGCTCAGCGTGTTCCTCGGACACCCGACGTACTCGCTCACGGTCGTATTGTTCTCCGTCTTGATCTTCAGCGGGCTGGGCAGCATGGTGACCGAGCGTTTCGTGCGCACCGACCGCCCGGTCTCCCAGCTGGCGCCGCTCGTCGCACTGCTCGTGGTAGTCGTGGCGTTCGGGATCGTGACGCCGGCGGTTGTGTCGTCTCTCGACGGCGCGACGACCCCGGTCCGGATCCTCGTGGCGGTTGCGCTGCTCGCGCCCCTCGCCTTCCCGATGGGCATGCCCTTCGCCGTCGGCATGCGGCTTGCCGCTTCCCGGGACGGAGTTCCCACGGCGTTCCTCTGGGGCATCAACGGAGCGACCTCCGTGTGCGCGTCGGTGCTCGGTATCGTTCTCTCGCTCTTCTTCGGCATCGCCACCGCCTTCTGGGTGGGCGCGCTCGCCTACGTGGTCGCACTCGCGTCGCTGACCGTCCTGACTCGTACACGGGGCGCGGTGCCGCCGAAGGAGGCACCGGAACCAGACACGGGCCGGGCGCCAGTGTCGGTCGCGACCAGGTGACCATTGTCTGCGCACGGAAAGGTCGAGTGATCGAGGCTCGATGGCAGTCCTAGACACTCGACCGCGCCCGGCCGTGGCGCCGAGCACCGCGCCGCGCGAGCGCGCGTACAACCTCGAGATCTTCCTCGTCAGCCTGGCTGGGCTACTGCTTGAGATCGCCTACACCCGGGTGATCTCGTTCAAGCTCTTCTACTACTACACGTACCTGATCATCGGACTGGCGCTGCTCGGCATCGGCACCGGCGGCGTACTCGTCGCGATCTCGTCGCGGCTGCGGCGGGCCGCCACCGAGACCATCATCCTCTGGAGCCTGCTGTTCGGCGCGGTGAGCATCGGAGTCGGGTACGTCGTGGTCGCGTTCGTCCGCCTCGACACCCTCTCGATCTGGGAGTACGAGTCCGCGTCGCTCGGCAACGTCGCCTGGCTCCTGCTGATCTGCCTGTGCCTGTTCACGTCCTTCATCGCCATCGGCGTCATCATCGCAAACCTGTTCGGGCGCCGGCCCCAGCAGATCGGGCGCCTCTACTTCGCCGACCTCGTGGGCGCGGGCCTGGCGTGCGCGGTCGTCGTCTGGCTGCTCCGTTCGATCGGACCGCCGGCGACCATCATGCTGTCTGGCTGCATCCTCGCCGCCGCCGGCCTGCGGATCGCGATCCTGCGCCGTTCGCGCTCGGTCGTCTTCGCCGCGATTGCCACGGTGGTGCTCGGTACCTTGACCGTCGCGCCCACCTTGCTGCCGCAGCAGCGCACCGACGCGGCGAAGGTCGACATCAACGAGGACGACACGACCTATACGTCGTGGAGCCCGGTGTTCCGAATCGACGCCGTCGAAGTGAGAGCCGACTCTCGGCTGATCTTTCACGACGCCCTGTTCGGATCGGCGATCTACCGATTCAACGGCGATGTGAGTTCGCTGAACCGTTTCGACCGCGATCCGCGAGTCATCCCGTTCGCCACCATAGGAGCGGCGCCCGACGACGTGCTCATCGTCGGCGCTGCCGGCGGGAACGAGATCCTCTCCTCGCTCTACTACCGCGCCGGTCACATCGACGCCATCGAGCTGAACCCCGCGACCTACTCGCTCGTCACCGACGTCATGGCCGACTACTCGGGACATCTTGGGGACAACCCGAAGGTGAACTACGTGCAGGGCGAGGGCCGCACGTGGCTCGCCCGCAGCGACGACAAGTACAACCTGATCTGGTACCCAGCGCCCGACAGCTACTCGGCCACCAACGCCGCGTCCTCGGGCGCGTTCGTGCTGTCGGAGAGCTACCTGTACACGAAGGAGGCGATCCTCGAGAGCTTCGAGCACCTCCGGCCCGACGGGATCATCGCCACCCAGTACGGCGAGTACAACTATGTCGACAAGCCCAATCGCACGACTCGCTATGTGGCGACAGCGCGCGACGCCCTCCGCGAGATCGGCGTCGAGGACCCGTCGCGCCACATCATCGTGGCGACGACCCACGACGGCGTCACCAAGGCGACCGCATCGACGATCCTGATCAAGGCCCGTCCGTTCACGACGGCCGAGGTCGACCGGGCCGTCGGCTCGCTCCAGCAGATCAACCCGAGGACATCCCTCCAGTACGCCCCCGGCCACGAAGTGAGCGGCAGCACGGTCAGCGAGCTCGCCACGATCCCGACCGACGAGCTCGACGCGTGGTTCGACGCATATCCCTACGACGTGCGGCCGGTCACCGACGACAAGCCGTTCTTCTGGCACTTCCGCCAGTTCGACGACCTCGTTCGCACGATCACTGATCCCATCGATCAGCTTCGCGACCCGGAAGACTCGGTCGGCGAACGGGTGCTGCTGCTGTTCTTGGTCGTCGCGGCCGTGCTCGCGACCGCGTTCCTGCTGCTCCCCTTCGTGAAGATCCGGAGCACATGGAGGACGCTTCCTCGCAAGGGCACGTCTGCCGCCTACTTCCTCCTGCTCGGGCTCGGCTTCATGTTCTTCGAGATCACCCTGATCCAGCGTCTCACGCTGTTCCTGGGCTACCCGACGTACTCGCTGACGGTGACGCTGGCGTCGATCCTGCTGTTCACCGGGCTCGGGGCGCTGCTGAGCGGCCGCTTCGCCCAGTCACCTCGCCGGGTCCTCCCCCCGTTGCTGGTCGCGATCGTCGCCCTCGAGCTCTTCTACCAGTTCGGCCTGCCCGAGCTCACCGACGGGCTCCTGAGCGCGCCGCTGGCGATGCGGGTGCTGACGGCCTTCGTCGTGCTCGCGCCCCTGGGGATCTGCCTCGGCATGTTCATGCCGCTCGGGTTGGGCGCCGTCTCCCGGCTGACCGACGCGTCGCGCGAGTACGTGGCCTGGAGCTGGGCAGTGAACGGGTTCGCGTCGGTCGTCGGCGCGGTGCTGACCACCATCCTCGCGATGTCGTTCGGCTTCGAGATCGTGCTGTGGATCGCGCTCGTCGCCTACCTGCTCGCGCTGGCGGTGCTGCGAGTGCTGCTGCGATCGGCGCCGGTGCCGGCGCAGGCGGCCGCCCATTAGCTCGGTGGCCAAACGCGCGAGCTGACGTCATCCCGACGGCTGCGATAGAAGCTACGGGTGCAGACGGCGTCGACCGCGTTCGCCGAGCGAATGAACCTGCGGCGCTGGGTGGTGATCGGCGGGGTGGCCGTGGCCGTCCTCCCGCTCGTCGTGGGCCTCGTGGTCGTACTCCTGCGAGGCGAGTTCGCCATGCACGGGGACGATGCCCTCGTCGAGCTGCGCGTGCGCGACGTCGGGTCGCGCGACACGCCGCTCGTGGGTTCGTACCAGCGCTTTGGATGGAACCAGCCCGGTCCCCTTCTGTTCTACGTGCTCACGGTGCCGTACCGGCTGCTCGGCTCCGACTTCGCCGCACTCCAGGTAGGTGCGCTCGCGCTCAACGCCCTCGCCATCGCCGGCATCGCGGTGGTTGCCTGGCGCCGCGGCGGCGCCGTTCTCGTCCTGTGGAGCATGGCCCTCGTCAGCGTGCTCGTGCACGCGCTCGGCGCCGACCGCATTGCCGACCCGTGGGAGCCCCACATCCTGATCCTGCCGCTGGCGTTCCTTCTGTTCCTCGCGTTCGACGCTGCTGCCGACCATCCGTGGACGCTGCCGCTGGCCGCCGGGGTGATGACGCTGGTCGCACAGGCGTATGCCGCGATGGCACTGGCGGCGGTGGCGCTGTTCATGTGGGCGGTGGTCGCAGTGGTCGTGCGCAACCGGGCGCAGCTCCGCCCGTTGCTGGGGGCGGTGCTCGTCAGCGGCGCGGTGCTGGCGGTGCTCTGGGTTCCGCCGCTCGTCGACCAGCTGCGCGAGGACCCCGGGAACCTGCGCGAGATGTGGACCTTCTTCCGGGAGCCGAACGAGACGCTCGGCCTGGGCGACGCCTATTCGGCGGTGGCGCTCCAGTTCGGTGCCGACGCCCCGTGGCTCCGGGGCGACATCCCGTTGGCGCCGTTCACGATCTCCGTCGACGTGGAGGCCGCCCCGCTCGTCCCGTTCGGCGTCTTGACGCTGGTCGCGGGCTTGGCGGTCGCTTGGTGGCGGAAGGACGAGTCGGCGACGCTCGCGCTCACCGTGCTGGTCCTCGTGGTCGCGGCGATCGCCGGCTTCTCTCGTCTGGTGGGCGAGCTGTTCAACTGGGGACTCGAGTGGACCGGCGTCGTAGGGCTCGGATGCTGGCTTGCCGCGGGGTGGTGCGGGTACCGCGCCCTCGCCGCACCCGTCCGCGAACGCATCACGCCCGTCGTGCTCCCGATGCTGGCTCTCGGGCTCGTGGTAGTCACCGGCCTCAACGTCGCCGACGCCGTGGGTGACGACCCCGACCGCGGCCGCACCCACGACGCCCTCGTCGAGCTCGCCGACGAGGCGGTCACGCTGCTCGACGAGCACGACGGCCCCGTGCTCGTCACGTCGGAGGCGGTCGTACCCGAGGTCGTGGTGGGTGAAGGCAACGTCGGCCCCGAGGTGATCGTGCTCGCGCTCGACCGCGCGGGCGTCGACGTGGTGGTGGACGAGCAGCTCGACAACCGCTTCGGGCCTCGGCGCGCCCAACCGGAGCGCGCGGTTGCCGAGCTCCGCCTCGTCGCCGGCGATCCGTCGCCGCCGCCCGACCGCTTCCGGAAGGTGGCGACGGTCGATCCGCTCACGTCCGCAGAGCGGGCCGAACGCGAGCGGCTCGAGGCCGAGCTCGACGAGGTGGGTGCGCTCGATTCCTTCGACGCCGCCCGAGAAGCGATCGCAAGCGATCCTGATGTGCGCGCGCTCCTCGACCGCTACGCCGCGCTCCGCGTCGCCACGCCTCTCACCCTGCTGGTGCGCGAGTTCCGGCCGCGCGATTGAGCGGGTGCGCGTTGTCTCGGCGATCAGGGCTGACTCGGGTCGAACAGCACCGGGATCGCGTCCGGCCCCCGGAACGCCGCGCCCTGGATGACGGGCGACGGCGCGGCCGGGTCGAAGCGGAGGTTCGGCAGCCGCTCGAGGATGGCGTCGAGGCCGACCCGCAGCTCGAGCCGGGCCAGGTGCATGCCGAGGCACTGGTGCGGGCCGGTGCCGAAGGCCAGGTGGTGTTGCGGCGGCCGCTCGAGGTCCCACTCGTCGGCGTGCTCGAACCGTGACTCGTCGCGGTCGGCCGACCCGGTGATCACGTTCACCGGTGAGCCCGCCGCCACCGGGCAACCGGCAACTTCGGTGTCGGTCACCGCGACCCGGCTGACCTGGGTCACCGACGTCTCCCAGCGCAGGGTCTCCTCGATCACGTTGGCGAGCAGCTCCCGATCGGCGACGACGCGCGCCATGGCGTCGGGATGCGTGAGGAGTGCGACCAGCGCGTTGCCCATGACCCGGAACGTCGTCTCTGCGCCCGCAGGAAGGAGCAGGCGCAGGAAGCCGTAGATCTTCTCGTCGGTCAGCTTCTGGCCGTCGATCTCGGCGGTCACCAGATCGCTGATGAGGTCATCGCGTGGGACCCGGCGCCGGTCGTCGACGATGGGCTCGAGGTACTCCCGCATGGCCCGCGAGGCCGCCATGCCTCGGGGCGGGTCGAGCGGCCCGGTGTTGATCTCCTCGGCCCATTGATGGAACTGGGCACTGTCCTCCAGTGGCACACCGACGATGCCGCAGATCACTGCGACCGGGTAGCGGGAGGTGACGTCGCGGACGAGGTCGGCGCGGCCGGCCGGGGCGACGGCGTCGAGCAGGCGATCGATCGCCGGGCGGATGAGCTCGGCGTCCCACCGCTGGAGCGCGGAGGCTCGGAACGCGTGCGCGACCAGCCCCCGGTACGCACGGTGCTCGGCGCCGTCCATGGCCAGGATCAGCTCACCCATGTACTGGCCGATGTGGACCGCGTTGATCGACGACGAGAACGTCTGCCAGTCCCGCAGTACCCGCTCGGCATCCTCGAAACGGGTGACCTGATAGCCCGGACGATCGTCGTACCCGTACTGCGGCCGGGTCGGGAAGACCGGGCACTCTCGCCGCGCCTGCTCCCAGATCGGGTACGGCTGGCCGGTCTCGAAGTCGACCTCGTACTCGAACTCGGGCTGGGTCACCGGCTGACTCGTCACGCGCGTCCCCCGTCCTCGCCGATACCTGACACGGTAGTCAGGTTCCGGCGCGTCGACCAGGGACCGGCTTCGGTGAGCGGAAGCGAGCCGGCTACCAGACGACGGCGGCGGCTTTGCCGACCGCCGCCGTGGGGGATCAGAGCTGGAGCGACTTCGTCTCCAGGTACTCCTCGAGGCCGAACTTCCCGAGCTCGCGCCCGTAACCGGACTGCTTGTAGCCGCCGAAGGGCGCCAGCGGGTTGAAGTTCTGTCCGTTGATGTCGACCTGCCCGGCCCGGATGCGCCGCGCCACCTCGGTCGCGTGCTCCTTGTCGCCGCCGAAGACGCCCGCGTGGAGCCCGTAGATCGTGTCGTTGGCGATGCGCACCGCCTCGTCCTCGTCGTCGTAGGGAATGATCGCGAGCACGGGCCCGAAGATCTCTTCCTGCGCGATCGTCATGTCGTTGCGCACCTCGGCGAACACGGTGGGCTTGACGAAATAGCCCCGCTCGAGCCCGTCGGGCTGTTCGGGACCACCGGTCACGACCCGCGCGCCCTCTTGGATTCCCGTGTTGATGTAGGAGCGCACCCGCTCGCGCTGGGTGTCGGAGATGAGCGGGCCGAGGCGCGTGTCGGCGTCGGTCGGATCGCCGACGGTGAACGTCTCGGCGATCTCCTTGGCCTTGGCGACGATCTCGTCGTAGCGGCTGCGGGGTGCGAGCATCCGCGTCCACGCGATGCACGTCTGCCCACCGTTCAGGAAGCAGCTGCTGATGCCTGCCTTCACCGCTTCGTCGACGGGTGCGTCCTCGAGGATGACGAACGGCGACTTCCCGCCCAGTTCGAGTGCCACCTTCTTGACGGTCTGTGCCGCCAGCTCGGCGACCCGCTTGCCCGCGCGCGTCGAACCCGTGAACGACACCATGTCGACGTCGGGGTGGGATGCGATCGCCTCGCCGACCACCGGTCCGTACCCGGTGACGAGGTTGAACACGCCCGCCGGCAGGCCGACGTCGTCGACGACGTCGGTGAGGACGAAGGCGCTCAGTGGCGCCACCTCGCTCGGCTTCAGCACGACCGTGCAGCCGGCGGCGAGCGCGGGCGCGACCTTGCACACGACCTGGTGCAACGGGTAGTTCCAGGGTGTGATGCAGCCGACCACCCCCAACGGCTCGCGCACGACCATCGAGTTGCCGATCGTCTCCTCGAACGGGAACTGGTTGGCGATGTCGACGTAGGAGCCCATCACCATTGCCGGGAGCCCGGCTTGGATCACCTGCGAGAGGCCGAGGGGCATGCCGACTTCCCCGGTGACGGTCTCTGCGATGTCCTGCATGCGGGCGTTGAGTCCCTCCTGGAGGCGCTGCAGGTACTTCGCCCGCTCCTCCACCGGCGTGGCGCTCCACTCGGCGAAGGCGCCCTTGGCGGCGGCGACCGCAGCGTCGACGTCGGTGGCGGTGCCCTCGGGCACCCGTCCCATCACCTGCTCGGTGGTGGCGTTGACGACATCGATGGTGCCGGTGCCGGCGGGTGCCACCCAGGCCCCGTCGATGTAGAGCTTGCCGCGGTCCTGCATGGTGTCCCCCTTCGCCGCTGGTCACTCTAACTACGATCAGGCCCCCCGTGACCAGGACCGCTGCGCGCCCCGGGCTGCGCACGACGCTGATCGACATCACTGCGCTCGTCGGCGCAACGGTCGGGCTGCTCGTGGTCACGCTGCGCCTGTGGGAGGCGGACCTGCGGGTGCCCTTCGTCTACGACGAGGTCAACCGACCGCCGCTGACCTACGCGCCCGACGCGCCCTACTACGTCATGGTCGTGAAGGGCCTCCTCCAGCACGGCTCGTACCTCGTGAACACGAGCCTCGGCGCACCGTTCGAGCAGCATCTGGCCGACTACCCGGAGACGACCGAGAGCTTCCAGTTCCTCCTGCTCCGCGTCCTCGGCGCGGTGCTTCGGGATGTGATGCTCACGATCAACGTCTACTTCCTGCTGACGTTCGTCGGGGTGTCGCTTGCGAGCTGGTTCGTGCTGCGACGCCTCGGGGTGTCGCGGCTGGTCGCCGTCGTGGTCGCGCTGCTCTACAGCTTCCTGCCCTACCACTTCGCCCGCGGTACCGCGAACCTGCTGCTCTCCGGCTACTTCATGGTGCCGATCGCGGTCCTGATCATGCTGTGGGTGTTGTCGGACGACCCGCCGTTCATCGCCGGCACCGCGCGCGATTGGCGGTTCTCGTTCCGAACAAGCGAAGCGCTCGCGGTCCTGCTCGCGTGCGCCGGGCTCGCCTCGACCGGCCCGTACTACGCGCTGTTCACCGTGGTGCTGCTCACCTTGGCGGTCGCGCTCTACGCCGCCGCTCGACGCGACTGGCGCGCCATCGCGTCGGGCGCGGTCGTGGTCGTGGCCATCCTGCTCGTCTTCGGCGCCAACCTGGCCCCATCGCTCGTGTATTGGGCCGAGCACGGCCGCAACGAGGTCGTCGGCAAACGCGGGGTCTCCGAGACCGAGGTGAACGGGCTCAAGGTCTCACAGCTGCTGTTGCCGATCGACGACCACCGCATCGGGCCGCTCGCCGACCTCCAAGAGAAGAGCGTGCGCTTCACCAACGTTCCCTCCGAGCGCGGCCAACAGCTCGGTGTGATCGCCGGGCTCGGTTTCGTGGGCCTGCTCGGCTACGCCTTGATCGTCCTCCTGCGGCGACGGACCGACGTCGCCGATCGCAGCCCGCCGACGCCGCTCGGCTCGCAGGCCGAGGTGCTCCAACGGCTCGGCCTGCTGACGCTGATCGTCATCGTGTGCGGCACCGTCAGCGGCTTCTCGCTGCTCTTTGCGGGCGTCGGTCTCAGCCAGATCCGGTCGTGGAACCGGTTGTCGATCTTCATCGGCTTCTTCGGGTTGATCGCGGTCGCGTTCGCACTGGATTGGCTGTGTCCGCGACTTCCCCGCTGGCAGGGGCGAGCCGTCCTCGGGGCGGTGGTGTGCCTGGCCGTGCTGGCGGCCGGCATCTTCGATCAGACGACCGACTCGAACGTCCCCGACTACGACTCCATCGAGCGCGACTGGGACAGCGACGAGGCCTTCATCGGCTCGATCGAGTCCGCGCTCTGGCCGGGAGCATCGGTGTTCCAGCTCCCGTACGTGTACTTCCCTGAAGCCGGGTTCATTTGCGGGACCGGACCGTACGACCAGGCGCGCGGGTACGTGCACGGCGACTTGCTGCAGTGGAGCTGGGGCGGCATGCGTGGTCGCGAGACCGAGTGGCAGGAGCAGGTCGTGCGCCTCGAGCCCGAGGAGATGCTCGAGCGGCTGGCCGCGGTCGGCTTCGCGGGCGTCATGATCGACCGGGCCGGGTACCCGGATCGAGCGAGGGCGCTCGAGGATGCCTACGCCATGGTCCTCGACCAGAAGCCGCGCGTGAGCCCGAACCGCCGGCTGTCGTTCTTCGATCTGCGACCGTACGCACGGGCGTTGCGCGAGCGCCTCGGGCGCGAGCAGGTAGCGGCGGTGCGCGAACAAGTGCTCGCGGCACGACCTGACGGTTCGCGACCACGACCGTGCCCGAACATCACCGGCACCGAGCCTGGGTCGTAGGCCTCGGGGCCTGCGGCGCTTCGGAGCCCAATCGCGCTTGAACGCGGGCACGCAGTCGCGTCGACGCGACAGACTGCCCACGCTTGGCGGCGATTCCGAACACGACCGCACTCCGGCTGCAGCTCGACGGCCCGATCGGGCGCATCACGCTCGCGCGACCCGAGAAGCTGAACGCGCTGAACCGGACGGCGCTCGAGGAGCTCGCGCTCGCAGCGGCGTGGTTCGACGCGCAGGCGGCCGTCAAGGTGGTGGTCGTTGCCGGCGCCGGCCGAGCCTTCTCTGCCGGCTTCGACCTCGCCGACCCGTCCTGGGGCGAGCTGGGCCCTCCGGAGCGCTCGACCGTCGTGGGGCGCGCGATGGCCGAGGCGATCGGGGCGATGCGGGCGATCACCATCGCGTCGATCCATGGGCACTGCGTCGGCGGTGCAGTCGTGCTGGCCTCGGCCTGTGATCTGCGCGTCGCGTCCGGCGACGCCACGTTCCGCATCCCCGAGGTCGACCTCGGCATCCCGCTGTTCTGGACCGGTGTGCCGCGCCTCGTACGCGAGCTGGGGCCGGCGCTCACCAAGGAGCTCGTCCTCACGGGGCGCTCGTTCTCCGCAGAGGAGGCGCACACGATCCGCTTCCTCAACCGGGTCGTGCCCGACGACGAGCTCGAGCGGGCGACCGACGCCCTCGCCGCCGAGCTGGCGTCGAAGCCCGCACTCGTCCTGCGCACCACCAAGCAACAGGTGGACGCGGCCGCTCCGCCGGTGCCGGCATCCGACGGCGGTGCCGAGGCCGACTCCGCGTTGCTCGCCACTGCCTTCGCAGACGCCGAGAGTCGAGCGACCGCGTCGGCGTATGTCGCGCGACTACGCAGCCGGAGCTGAGCCAGGTCAGAGCGCGGCGGCGATGACGTTGACGTAGACCTGCGCGCCTTCCATCGTGGGATGGAACAGGTCCTCGCGGAAGTATTCGGGGTGCCCTTCGGACGCCGCCTTCCAATCCGCGACCCGCACGTTCGGGAACCGCTGGGCGGCCGCAGCGATCTCGGTGTTGACCTGCCCCTCCCACGATCGCGTGCCGTTGAGCTGCGCGGTGACGAGCACGACCCTCGGGACGCCCTGCAGCGCGGTCAGCATGGCGTCGAGGTCAGCTGCGTTCGCGGTGCCGTTCGTACCGAGGTGAATGATCACGGTGCTTGGGTAGGGAGCATGGGCCTGTACCGCCGCGGGGCCTTCCGCTACCTGACGGCTCACCGTCGCGTCGACGACCGCGCACATCGGGAGCGTGCCGAAGTACGTGGACGCTCCGAGCATCACCGAATCGCCGATGCACAGCGCAGTCGGGGTCAAAGGGGTCGCCGGTGCCGGCGGCGCTGGAGGTGGGCCCGGCGGCGCAGTGGTGGGCGGGGCCGTGG
>JAPSGP010000581.1 GCA_031177445.1 Acidimicrobiia bacterium | reverse complement strand
GAGCGTCTGCTGCGCCGGCGACGGGCACGTCTGGCCCTCGATGCCCCAATGGAGGAAGACCACCAAGGTGTCGGTGTCGGGGCGGGCGGCGGCGACCGCGGCCAGCAGCCGGTCGACCTCCTTGGCGGACGCCAGCCCGGCCTGGGCGTCGGTGGCGGTCCACGCCGAGATGAGGGCGTCGTCGAGCACCTGGGTGGCGGCGATGATCGCGATCCGTTGTCCCTTGACGTCGATCCGATGAGGTGCATACGCCTCGGTCGCGTTGTGGCCGATCCCGATGAGATCGAAGCCGGTGGCCTGCTCCGCCGCCAGCGTGTCCGCGAGGCCCTCGGGGCCGTAGTCGATGCCGTGGTTGTTGGCGACACTGGCGGTGTCGACGCCGGCAGCCGCCAGCGCCGTGAGCGCGCTCGCGGGCGCACGGAAGAGGTACTCCTTGGCCGCCGGCGTGCCGCGCTCGGTGACGGCGGTCTCGAGGTTCACGACCGCGACGTCGGCGGCGGACAGCACCGGTGCGATCGAGGCCAGCGCGGTCTGCGGATTGCCGAGCCTCGCTCGGATGCCGCCCTCGAAGTGCACGTCGCCGCCGAAGGCGAAGGTCACGGGCTCGCCACTGCCGCGAGGTCCGCGTGTCGTCGTCGGCGGAGCGGGAACCGTTGTTGCGGCGGGATCGACGGTAGCGGGATCGCCGGGAGGCGCCGATTGCGCGGGCGGACCGGCGAGGCTCGAGCGCGACGAGTCGTCGCGCAGCATCGCGCCCGCGGTGACTACCCCGCCGACCACGATGGCAGCGAACGCCAATCCGAGGACAACTCGGCGGCGGCGCACGTTCTGGCGCCGCCGCCCCCGCCGGGAGGGCTCCATGCGCCGGAAACGGTACCGGGCGGTCCCTGTCAGCTGACGGTCACTCGAGAGGCGCGCTTACGATGAATTGAACATGCGCCGGTTGCAGTTCACCCCTCGCCAGTACCAGCGCATCACGCTCGTCGCCGCCGTCCTGCTCGCGCTGATCATCGTGACGGGCGCGTCCGTACGGCTGACCGGCTCCGGTCTCGGTTGTCCCGACTGGCCAAACTGCGAGCCCGGGCGGCTCACACCGGAGTCGGCGAGCGACGCCCACGCCATGATCGAGTACGTCAACCGGCTCGTCACCGGGCTGGTGTCGCTGGCGGTGATCGTCGCGGTGCTCGGTTCGTTCCGCCGCGTCCCCCGCCAGCGCAGCCTCATCGTCCTGTCGCTCGGCCTCGTCGCGGGCGTGCTCGTCCAGATCGTCCTGGGCAAGCTCGTCGTCGAGGAGCTGCTGTCGCCGCCGTTCGTCATGGCGCACTTCCTCGTCTCGATGGTGCTGCTCGCCAACGCGATCGTCCTGTACCACCGGGCATCGGTGCCGACCACGCGCCCGGTCGTCATCGTCGCCCCGACGGCGCTGTGGATGAGCCGGGTGCTCGTGCTCGCGACCGCGGTGGTCGTGGTCACCGGGACCGTGGTCACTGGCGCCGGTCCGCACTCGGGCGACGTCCCGGGGATCAACCAGCGCGCCACCCGGCTAGATCTCTCGGTGCCCGACGTCGCGCGAGTACACGGCACCAGCGCGATGGTGCTGCTCACGCTCGCCCTGCTCACGTCCGTCTTCATGCGACGGACGCGCGCGCCGTTGCGGGTCCAGAATCGGCTCACGGTGGTGCTCGCATTGCTTGTCGCCCAGGGGACGATCGGCTACGCGCAGTACTTCTCGGGGATCCCCCCGCTGCTCGTGGGCTTGCACGTGGCCGGGGCCACGAG
>JAPSGP010000580.1 GCA_031177445.1 Acidimicrobiia bacterium | reverse complement strand
GTGTTCGGCGGTCTGGCCGTGCTCGTCGGAGGCGCCGCGTTCCTCGTGATGGTGTGGCCCGCAGGGCGTGACTCGCATCGGGCGCGCCAGCTGGTGTGGGCAGCCTGGATCGTCACCAGCGTGACGACGCTCGCCGCGATCGGTCTCGAAGGCGCGTATACGGACGCGCGTCCGCTCGGCGACGCGCTCGACCCGAGCGTGATCGGCGACGTGCTCGACACCCGCTACGGCCGAGTCATGATGCTGCGGCTGTTGGTGCTCTTGTTGGCAGTACCGCTGCTCCGAGTGTTGTTGAGTCGGCGTCCTGCCGCCGAGTACCCGCTCCCGAAGTGGTGGGTCCCGGCGGGCGTGATCGTCGCGATCGCGTTGATGCTCACGCCGGGAATCGCCGGGCATGCCGCCACGGGCCGCTGGGTCGCGCTCGCGGTCCCGACCGATGCGGTGCACCTGCTCGCCGTCGCGCTGTGGCTGGGAGGTCTGGTGATGCTGGCTGCGGTCCTGCTGCCGGCGGCCGGCGTCGAGGAGCTGCGCGCCACGCTTCCGCGCTACTCGCGTGCAGCGTTGTCGTGTGTCGCCGTGATCGTGGTTACCGGGTCCATGCAGGCGCTTCGCCAGGTCGACAGCCTCGAGCAGCTCCGCGAAACCGACTACGGCCGCATCCTGGTGGTGAAGCTGCTGATCATCGGTGCCCTGCTGATCGTGGCCGCCTTCAGCCGCGAGATCGTCAACCGAACGTTCCGCGCGCCGCGCGAACCCCAGCCGGTCACCGGCCCGCGCGTGCTCGCCGGGGCCGGCGGCCCGCCGGTGGCGGAGGCGCCTCACGACGGCGGCGACCGCGGTAGCGACGCCGATCCGAACGTCGGTTACGACGAGTACGACGTCGACGAGGTCTACGACGACGAGACCGAGCGCCGCCGGCTGCGCCGCTCCGTGCTGCTCGAGGTGTTGATCGCGGCCGGGATCCTCGCGGTGGTCGCGCTGCTCGTGAACGCGGCACCGGCACGAACCGCGCCGGCCGAGGGCGCGACCGGCGTGACGCTGAAGTCGAGCGCTGTCTGGGTCGACGTCACCGCCACGCCCGGGCGGGCGGGAACGAACCAGCTCCACATCACTGCGCTCGATCCCAATGGAACCCTCACGAACGTCGAGGACCTGACCTTGCGGGCGAGCCTTCCCGATCGCGACATCGCGCCGATCGACATCGAGCTACGCACCCAGGGGCCGGGCCATTACGTCGCCAACGGCGTGACGATCCCGCTCGCCGGCGACTGGCGGCTGGAGTCCCAGGTCACGCTGGTCGGCAACCAGGTGGAGGCCCTCGCGGGGACGTTGACGATCCGCTGACGCATCGCAGTCGGGCGCACCTTTGCTTCGCTCGCATATCCGTGTGATCATACGGATATGGGTTCTACGACGGTCACCGACCACGAGCACCCCGTCGATCCACATCGGGTCGAGCAGGCGCGGGAGAAGCTGCTGAGCGCCGATGATGCAGCTCGGCTGTCGAGCCTGCTGGGGTTGCTCGGTGACCCGGTCCGGCTGCGCCTGCTCTATGCGCTCGATCTGGTCGAGGAGCTCTGTGTCGGCGACCTTGCGCTTGCGCTCGGCGTGAGCGAGGACGCCGTCAGCTACGGGCTGCGGCTGTTGCGCACCGTCGGGCTCGTCCAGACCCGCCGCGACGGGCGCGTCATCTTCTATCGCCTGGCTGACCGGTTCCCGGAGCCACTGCTGGAGCACTGCCTCAACGAGCTGATGCACCTCGGTGCGGTTGCGACGACGGC
>JAPSGP010000579.1 GCA_031177445.1 Acidimicrobiia bacterium | reverse complement strand
AGGCGCGGTTGTCACGCCAGAGATCGTGGCTGGTGTTCGGTGCCAGCACGTCGGCCTTGGCGCGCATCGCGTCGAGCGACACGGCGTCGAGGAGCACCGGCCATGCCGACTCGTCGACGTCGATCCCGAGCGCAGCGGCGAGGCGGCGCATCTCGCCCTTGAGGTCGCGCCGGAGGTCGCTGTAATGAAAGAGCGCGACGTTTCGCTCGTGCCGCCGCTCCCACACGGTGCGGAGGTGGTGCACGGTGAACGACAAGCTCGAGGTCGGCACGTCGGGCGGCGTGTCCGCCTCCAGCCACGCCTGGATCGCTTTGGACGGATCCTCAGACCTCGGCGGGCGGTTCGGCAGCTCTACCGGCAGCCCCGCCCGCTCCTTGGCGGCGACGATCGACTCGATGCGCATGTTGGCCGAGTGGTCGCCGGCCGACAGCACGACGTCACGAGGGTCGCGACCGACCCCGACATAGGTCACGTCTGCCTGCCGCGGTAGGCCATCGAGCGGCGTGTGCGTCTTGATGACGCGGCGGTGGTCCTGCGCATCGAGACGAGCACGGATGTCGTCCATCGAATCGACGGTCTGGTCGAGCCACGGCGCCAGCTCGCCGAGAGGCCGCGGCAGCTGCGGGCCGTGGATCAGCACGAGGCAGCACATCTGCATCCACGTCGTGCCGCACTTCGGTGGCGTGGTCACGACGACGTCGCCGGCGCGCAACTCGAGCTCGTGCCAGCGGTCCGAGTCGCAAAGATACGAGTGGTAGCGCTTCACGCGGAGGCGAGCGATCCGCCGAGGAGCCACGCGGCCAGGTCCGGTAAGCACGGCGGCGACGCCCGCGCCTCATAGCTGCGCTCGTGGGCGTCTGTCGTGATCACCTCGCCAGCCGTCAATGCTGGCCTTGTCGAAGAAGCGCGGCTCGTCGAGCCAGATCTTGTGCGTCGTGTCGGGGCGGGGGCGTGGACTCCGGCCTTCCTTCATCGCTTCGAACGTCGGGTGCAGGACCTAACCCCGGGGGACTTCTCACCGATCAGTGGCCCCAGCGAGCGGTCGCCGCTCCTCATCCGACACAGCACGCAGGACACAGAACTCATTTCCTTCAGGGTCAGCCATGACGGCCCAGGGAGATCCCCTTGGCCGATGTCCGATCCTGGTCGCGCCGAGCTGGAGACGACGCACCTCAGCGTCCTGGTCCTCCGGCCGAAGGTCGACGTGAAGTCGATTCTTGCCGGCCTTCGCCTCGCTGACCGGGAACATCGCCAGCCGGCGCTTCGCGCCCGTCCTACGCGGCGAGCAGGTAGCCGCCACGCGGACCGGTCCAAATGTGCTCCAGATCCAGCGCCGCCGACCAGAAGGCACTCATGTTCTCGACGTCTTCACAGTCGACGATGACCCATTCGATGACGAGCGCCATGGAGACCTCCTTGAGCACCCGCAAGTCTGGCCCGGCGGACCCGCCGTTGTCGTCACCATTTTTCCCTTCCCCCCCGGCTCGACCGATCGTCGATGACCGCCGGCACGCGGCCTACTCGCTCGCTGTCGACACTGACGTCCAGAACGACTGCTCTGGTTGAGCACCCACGACGACGAAGCTGTCCCAGAACACGCGCCCCATAACGGTCCGGCTGCCGTCGCCGGAGCCGTGGCCGAAGTGCCGGTAGGGGCGTAGGCGATAACAATCCATGTGTGAGAGCAGCCCTCAGCGCCGGCAGAGGGGACGCCGCCCGAAGGAAGTGGCTGGGGTCAATGGGAGGCGAGCGACGGGACGGTGAACGCGCAGGGGCGGCATCC
>JAPSGP010000578.1 GCA_031177445.1 Acidimicrobiia bacterium | reverse complement strand
GCCGAAGTCGTTGCCGGCGGCGATCACGGGGACGACGCCCGCGTCGGCTGCGCCGTCGATCGCCTGGACGACCAGGTCGCGCGTCGGCTCGATCTCGGGCTCGCCGAGCGAGAGGTTGATCACGTCCATTCCGTCGGTCACGGCGGCCTCGATCCCGGCGGCGATCTCGGGCGCGTTCCCGTCGAGCCCGACGCCCGAGACAGTCGGGATCGTCAGCACCTTGTAGTTGCCGAGGTACGCGCGCGGTGCGATCCCCGAGAGGACGCCGCGGCCGGGCGCGGTCACGCCGTTGTTGCCGGCCGCGATCCCGGCGACGTGCGTCGCGTGGACCGATTCCTCCGGGTCGAACGGCTTCGACGCGTGCCGCCAGCCCGGGGACGCCGGCGGGAAGGCTCGTGCCACGATCACCTTGGCAGTCGTGAAGGACGTCTGGCCCTTCGGGAACCCGGTCGGTGCGGTGAACCCCGCTGCGCCGAAGAACGGATGCGACTGGTCGAGGCCGTCGTCGACGATCCCGATCTTCATCCCGTTGCCCGCGGTGGAAAGATCCGAGCCCCAAAGCGCTGGTGCGCCGATCAGCTGCGGCGTGCGATCGAGGAGGGAGGAGTAGCGGACGCTCTCGTAGACCCGCTTCACGCCCGGGATGCGCGCGAGGTCGTCGGCACGGTCGGGCGGGACGACGACGGCGAGGCCGTTGAGCACAACCCGGTAGCGCCAGCGCACGGTCGCGCCGGCAATCGCGCGCTCGATCCGGGTCTCGAGGATGCGCTGGGTGCGGTCGACCTCGCGAAGGTACGCGGCGCTCGTCGGTGAGTCGAGGTCGAGGCGGCCGCGCTTGGCCGCCGAGCTGAGCGCGCGGCTGGCCGTACGGGCGCGCGCGAGCGAAGGCGCGTCGAGCGTGACGACGACCTCGACCCGTTCGGACTCGGCTGCCTCGGCGGTGGCTGCTCCCGCCAGGGCCGCGACCGCGAGAGCGAGTGCCAGAGCCCCTTTCAAGGCGGGCATCGTAGGCACCCCGGTGTTAAGGCCGCGCAAAGGCCGCCGCAAGACCCCGCGGCTACAATTTGTGACGCCCGCGGATGTGGCGGAATTGGTAGACGCGCACGGTTCAGGTCCGTGTGGGGGTAACCCCGTGGAGGTTCAAGTCCTCTCATCCGCATAGCCGGTTCAGGCGATGCGACGTAGTGCCCAGACGCTTGCTCGTCGGCCCTCGTCCGCAGGGTCACCGACTCATCACGCCCGCTCGCTCACGAGGTGAAGCGCCATCACCGCCGTGGCGTATGCTCACTGAACCTATCGGGGGGTGAATTTCATGCGCGTCCAGTTCCGTTGGTTCGTCGCAGCGTTCGTGTTGGCGGCCATCGTTGCCGCCAGCGCGCAAGCTGGACAACCAGCAGCGCACATCCGTGGCCAGATCGACGAGACAGGCAGTTTCGATGACTGCGGATTCCGCATCGATTTCCAGTTCACCGCGAGCTTCCATGTTCTGTTGCGCGAAGTGCGCGGCTCCGACGGCCAGGCCTTCCTCGGACAGGAGGACTTCCATTTCCGGAACGTGCTCACCAATCCGGCAACTGGTGAATGGTTCGTCGTTCACGGTGACGCGCTGTCAAGGAATTGAAGGCGCGCCATGTCGAAGGCGACCTCTGGGAGTTCACCGCTCATGAGGTCGGGTCGCCGTTCGTGGTCGAAGACAGTGCCGGCAACGTCGTCCTGCGCGACCGCGGGCGGCTCACGCTTCGCGCAATATTCGACACGCTCGGCGACAGCAAGCCCGGCGGGATC
>JAPSGP010000577.1 GCA_031177445.1 Acidimicrobiia bacterium | reverse complement strand
CGACGAGACGCACGGCATCAGCCACCTGCACGGTGTTCGCCCCCGAGATCTTGAGCAGGTCGAGCGCCACCGCCGGCGCGCCGTTGTAGCGTGCCGCGCTCCGCTGATCGGCTGTCCCATCGACCACTGTGGCTACATCCGAGAGCCGAATCGGCACGTTGTCCCGCACCGCGACCACGATGTCCTTGAACGCGGTCGGCGCCTCGACGCGTCCCGTAACGCGCACGAGCCGCTCCGTCTGTCCCGACTGCACACGTCCCGCCGGCACCTCCTGATTCTCCCGGTCGAGCGCGGCCGAGACCTGCGCCGGGCTGATCGCGTACGAGCGCATCGCCGCGTGATCGAGCTGCACGCGGATCTGTCGCTCCACCCCTCCCACCCGGTTCACACCACCAACGCCCGAGATCGCCTCCAACCGCGGCGCGATGATCTCTTCTGCGATGTCGGTCAGCTCACGCAGCGGCCGGTCGGGACTTTGAATCGCGATCGACATGATGGGCCGCTCGTTCGGATCGAAACGGACGATGATCGGATCGTCGATGTCGCGCGGGAGCTGGCGTCGAATGCGCGCGACCTTGGCCTGTACGTCCTGCTGCGCTTCCATCACGTTCACGCCGAGGTTGAGCTGCACCCGCACGAGTGAGCTCCCCTCGAACGACGTCGAGGTGACCTCCTTGAGCCCCTGCACGGTGTTGAGCGCTTCCTCGATCGGACGCGAAACCTCGCGCTCCATCACCTCCGGGGACGCCCCGGGGTACGTCGTCTGCACGACGACCACCGGATAGGTCACATCGGGGTATTCATCGATCGCGAGACGCTGGTAGGAAACGACGCCGAGCACGACGAGCGCGACCATGAGCATGGTCGCGAACACCGGTCGCTTGATGGAGACGTCCGAGAGAAACATGCCGATATCCGCCTAACGCGGTGAGGGGCGGTCGTCACGATCGACGACGCGCACCTGCATGCCGCGTCCGAGCGTGCCGACGTTGCCGACGATGACGCGATCGCCCTCCTCGAGCCCGGACAGGATCTCGGCCATGCCGGTCCCGTCGTCCACCAGCCCGACCTGCACCGGCTTCTGCGCAACCGTCTCGTTTTCGATCGCGTAGACGAAGGGAGATCCATCTTCTGCCTGCCGGATCGCCGGCGCCGGGACGACGAGCGCTTCGGCCACCGTGCGGCCGACGATGCGCCCCGAGACGAACGTGCCGCCCTTGAGCGCGCCACCGGGATTGGGCACCTGCACGTACACCGTGATCGATCGCGTCGCGGGATCGATCGTGGGGCTCACGCGAACGACACGCCCTTCGATGTTGCGGCCGTCGGCGTTGAACCGCGTCACCATGCCGGCGCGGACCTGACTCGCATAACGAGCCGGAACGGTCGCCGCCAGCTCGAGGGCGTCGGTGCGCACGACGGTGAAAAGCGGCGTCCCCCGGGTTACGTGCTCGCCGCTCTCAACCAGCCTGCGCTCGACGACGCCGTAGGTGGGAGCGACCACCCGTGTATCACGCGACTCTGTGGAGGTCGCCCGAACCTGTGCTTCCGCCGCCGCGAGCTGCGCCCGCGCCGCCGCGACCGCCTGCTCGGCGGTCCGAACATCGATCTCCGGAACGGCTCCCGCTTTCAGCAGCTCGCGAGACTGCTCGAGGTTCCACTGGGCGGTGGACAGCGCCGACTGCGCCGACGCGCGCGATGCCAGCGCACTCTGGCGCGCGCTTTCCTGATCGCCGGCGTCGAATTGGGCGAGCAGCTGCCCCTGGCGGACGTTGGCTCCCTCGCG
>JAPSGP010000576.1 GCA_031177445.1 Acidimicrobiia bacterium | reverse complement strand
GCGGCCTCACCGGCTCGGAGCGAATCCCATGTCGTGATGCCGATCGCCGCGACGTCGGCGCGGTCGTCGAGCACCGCGCGCAGCCCTTCGAGCTCGCTCGTCCCGGTGTCGCCGTGCTTTCCCGGATCCGAGTCGAGCAACACGAGCTCGACGTCGTCGGACAAGCCGGCGCCGGCGAGGTAGTGGAGCGGCAGGATGCGCGCCTGCCCCGAATCGCGCGACCCGAGCGCAACCCGGCGACCCCGAAGGTCGCTGAGGTCGCCGTACCCGGCCCCGGCGCGTGCCGCGAACAAGGTGCGGAACGTCAGATCGGTGTCGCGCATCGCCAGCGCCTGGCAGTCGCCGTCGGTGCGGTGGACGGTGCGGACGTAGGCAACGTTCGTGTTCCAAGCGATGTCGATGCGCCCCGCGAGCAGCGAGTCGACCTGGCGCTCGTAGTTCGAGAACAGGACGAAGTCCATGGGCGCGTCGCTCGCACGGAAGTACTCGCGTATGCCTTCCCAGATGGTGACGACGTTCGGCGTGTAGGCGACTGCACCGATGAGCAGCTCGTCTGCCATGGCTCCTTCTCCTCCGGCTCAGAACAGGTCGAGGCCGCACAGGGCGCGGCCGTAGAAGTCGTAGAGGGCATCTGCCGTCGGCGCCATGACGTGGCCGGCGCGCGCATCCCGAAACGCGCGCTCGATCGCGAGGTGCTTGGAGAACGCCGCACCACCGCACACCCGCATCGCCTCGTCCGTGACGCGCAGCGCCGCGTCGTTGGCGGCCGCCTTGACGCCGAGGACGGCAAGGGTCACGTCGGGATCGCCGGCCGCGACCCGAGCCGCAGTGTCGTGAACGTAGGCGTCGATCGACTCGAGCTCGATCGCGGCGCGCGCGAGGCGTGCCCGGATCGTCGGCAGGTCGGCGAGTGCGCTGTCGAGGTGCTCGAAGCGAGTTGCAGTGACGTGTGCAATGGCCGCGTCGATCGCGGCGCGTGACAGACCGATGCTCACGGCTGCGTTGCCGAGCGAGAACCACGGCAGCACGATCTCCATCATGAGCCGGAACCCCTCGCCGCGTGCCCCGAGACGTCGATCCTCGGAGATGACCACGTCGAGCTCCATCGGCGACGAGTCGTTCGCGCGCAGGCCGAGCCCGACCCACGGTGCCGAGACCGTCAGCCCGTTGTCCTCGGAGCAGAGTGCATAGAGGTTGGTATCGGTGGCATGCTGGTCGTCCGGAGCCAGACAGCTCAGCACGAAGACGTCGGCATGGGCGGCGGACGTCACCCAGCCCTTCGACGCCTTCACCTGTACCGTGTCGGCGCCGGTCGGGATCGCCCGCGAGACGGGCGCCCAGAAGTGGCTCCGCGACCCGCGCTCGCTGAACGCAAGCGTGCCGAGCGCACCGTCGGACGCGAGGTCGTCCACCACCCGAGGCAGCCCGGGCGGCGGCGCGGTCGCGACGACCGCACCCGCCGACACGTGCATCAGGTACACCATCGCCGTGGAGCCGCAGGCGGCCGCGAGCCGGGCGGTGACATCGACGAACTCGACCGGACCGGCGCCCAAGCCTCCGTTCGCCTCCGGCAGGACGAGCCCGAGGAGCCCGGATGCTCGGAGGGCCTCGACCGCCGGGGCGGGGAAGCGTCCCTCTGCGTCCGCGGCGTCGGCGTCGGCGGCGGCGGCCGCGAGCACCGGCGAGAGTCGTTCATCGAGATCCACTGTTGGGCTCCTCTCGTTCGCTCGTTTCGTTGACGGTAAAGCGGAGCGTCGCAGTTGCGCGCACGTGACGCGCAGAGTTCCGC
>JAPSGP010000286.1 GCA_031177445.1 Acidimicrobiia bacterium | reverse complement strand
CCCGGTGCATCCTCGGCCGCGATCGCCTCGAGGACGACGGCTCGTGTGTCGAACGGAGTACTGCCGAACAGGTCGGTCACGACGGCTGGGTCGAGCGGTCCCGACGAGTGGGCGATCGCCCGATCGAGCAGCGATTCCGCGTCGCGCGCCGAGCCGGCGCCGGCGCGGGCGATCACCCCCAGGGCTTCGTCGTCCGCCTCTACCCCCTCGGCCTCCACGAGGTCGCGCAGCCGCCCGGTGATCTGGTCGGCCGTCAGCAGCGTGAACTCGAAGTGCTGGGTGCGCGACCGGATGGTGGGGAGCACCTTCTCCGGATTGGTGGTGGCGAGCACGAACACGACGTGATCGGGCGGTTCCTCGAGCGTCTTGAGGAGAGCGTTGGAGGCCGCCGCGCTCAACATGTGCACCTCGTCGACCAGATAGACCTTGCGCCTTGCGGTCGGTCCCAGCCCCAGGTGAACGCGGTCGGTGAGATCGCGGATGTTGTCGACGCTGTTGTTGGAGGCGGCGTCGAGCTCGAACAGGTCGAGAAATCGTCCTTCGGCGATCGCCACGCAGTTCTCGCACTTCCCGCACGGTTCGCCGTCGGGTTGCAGGTCGAGGCAGTTCAGCGCCTTCGCCAGGATCCGGGCGGTGGTCGTCTTGCCCGTCCCGCGGGGCCCGGAGAACAGGTATGCGTGGCCGGCCCGCCCCTCCCGCACGGCGTTGCGCAGGGCGGTGGTGACGTGGTCCTGGCCGACGACCGCGGCGAACGTCTGTGGCCGATGCTTCCGATAGAGGGACTGGTACTCCGCCATTTGGCGGATGGTACGCCACGGGTACCCTGCAATTGACCGGTCACGCGTCACGGGAGGTGACGCCATGAGCATCGAATACGAGGAGGGAACCGCGCTCCTGGTCGTCGACGTGCAGAACGACTTCTCCGACCCCAAGGGCGGCCTGTACGTGCAGGGTGGTGAGGAGGTCGTCCCGGTCATCAACCGCGAGATCGGGCGGGCACGGGCCTCCGGCGCTCCGATCGCCTACACCAAGGACTGGCACCCGCCCGAGACACCGCACTTCGCCAAGTACGGCGGCAAGTGGCCGCAGCACTGCGTGCGCGAGACGTGGGGCGCCGAGCTCCATCCCGATCTCGAGGTCGCCGGCGAGGTCGTGCACAAGGCCACCGGTGACGAGGACGGCTATTCGGGGTTCAGCGTCGAGCACCTGCCGACCGGTGAGCGCCGGGACACGGGTTTGGAGCGCATCCTGCGTGCGCGCGGCGTGCACACGGTCGTGATCGCCGGGCTCGCGACCGACTACTGCGTCAAGGAGACCGCCCTCGACGCGGTGGACAAAGGCTTCGACACGATCGTGCTCACCGATGCGGTTCGAGCCGTCGAGGTCGAGCACGGCGACGGTGACCGCGCGCTCGAAGCCATCGCACGTGCGGGCGTGAAGCTCGTCTGAGCAGGTCGAGGTGCTGCCGTCCGGGGGACCAGCCCTCTTCACCGACTTCTACGAGCTCACGATGGCGGCGAGCTACCACGCGCGTGGGCTGCTCGCGCCGGCGACCTTCGATCTCGTCGCTCGTGAGCTGCCCCCTCGTCGGGGGTACCTCGTCTCCTGCGGGCTCGAGCAGGCGCTCGACTTCCTGGAGCAGTGGCACGTCGACGACGACGCCCGCGAGTACCTCAGGTCACTCGCCCGGTTCGATGACGACTTCCTCGCGTTTCTCCGCGAGCTCCGCTTCACCGGCGAGGTCTGGGCGATCCCAGAGGGCGAGCTGGCGTTCCCGGACGAACCGCTGCTTCGGGTCACCGCGCCCCTCGTCGAAGCCCAGCTCGTCGAGACGTTCCTGCTGAACTGCATCGGCCACCAGACGATGGTCGCGACGAAGGCGGCGCGCGTGGCGACCGCTTGTGGGGAACTTCCGTTCGTCGATTTCTCACCCCGGCGAGACCATGGTGGCGATGCCGCGTTGTACGGGGCGCGCGCCGCGTTCGTGGGCGGCGCCTCCGGGACGTCGCTCGTCCTCGCCGGTCAAAGATTCGGTCTCGAGCTCAGCGGCACGATGGCGCACTCGTACGTGATGCGCTTCGACGACGAGCGTGACGCGTTGCGGTCGTTCGCGCTCGATCATCCCGGCAGTGCCGTCCTGCTGATCGACACGTACGACACCGTGCGCGGCGCCCGGCTCGTGGTGGAGCTCGCTCCGGAGCTTCGCGCTGGTGGTGCGCTGCCGATCGCGGTCCGGCTGGACTCCGGCGACCTCGCCGCCCTGTCGCGGGCGGTACGCGACGTCCTCGACGCCGGCGGGCTCCGCGAGGTGCGGATCTTCGCATCCGGGGACCTCGACGAGTACCGGATCGCGGAGCTTCTCGGCGCCGGTGCCCCGATCGACGCCTTCGGAGTGGGCACCCAGCTCGGCACCAGCGGGGACGCGCCCCACGTCGGCGTCGTGTACAAGCTCGCCGAGGATCCCGAAGGGCCCAGGATGAAGCTCGCCCGTGGCAAGCCGTCGCTCCCGGGGCGCAAGCAGGTCCACCGGGTCGCGCGCGACGGCGAGTACGCCCACGACGTCCTCGCGCTCGATGCCGAGCCCGGCGTCCCCGGCCACCCGCTGCTCGAGCCGGTCATGCGGGGCGGCGCCCGCGCCGGGGCAGCCGAGCCCCTGGCAGCGGTGCAGGCACGCTGTCGCCGCGCGGTCGCGGCGCTGCCGGCGCGCCTGCGCCGGCTCGAGCCCGTGGGCCCGCCCTACGAGGTGCGGCTCTCACCCGGGCTCGAATCCCTCGTCACGAAGTTGCGGGCCCGGTACGGCGAGATGTGATGCGCACTCTTGCGTCACAAGCCAGGGTTATCTGCCGGCTTGCGACGCAAGAATGAAGAGGTGACCGTCACCGAGCGCGACCTCGAGCTCGAGGTGCAGGCGCTCGCCCGGCGCATCGCCGACGCCGGTGGGGACCAGCGGGCGCGCGTCTACCGGATGAGCTGGTGGAGCGAGCGCGTGCTCGCCTGGGCGATGGCGCACCCCGACTTCAAGACCCAGCTGTTCCGGCTCGTCGACGTGCTGCCGGCCTGCCGCGACGACGCCGACGTGCTGCGCCACATCGAGGAGTACTTCGAGGGCGTGGCTGCGCCCAAGGCGCTCGACGTCGGCATCGACGTCGCCGAGCACGTGCCGTTCGGCGCCCACATCTCGGCCGGTGTCGCCCGCCGCAACGTGCTCCGCATGGCGCACCAGTTCATCGCCGGCGCCTCCCCTGCCGACGCGCTGCCGGCGCTCGAGCGGCTCTGGCACCGGGGCGAGGCTGCCACCGTCGACCTGCTCGGGGAGAAGACCGTGACCGACGCCGAGGCCGACCGCTACGCGGACCGGGCGAAGGAATTGCTGGAGACCCTCGTCGCCGGCAGCGCGGGCTGGCCGGAGCGACCGAACCTGGAGCGCGACCCGTGGGGACCGTTGCCCCGTGCCAACCTGTCGGTGAAGCCGACCGCGCTGTCGCCACTTTTTTCGCCGCTGACGGCCGCCGAGGGC
This sequence comes from Acidimicrobiia bacterium, assembly GCA_031177445.1. Lineage (GTDB taxonomy): Bacteria > Actinomycetota > Acidimicrobiia > IMCC26256 > JACDBD01 > JAPSGP01. Next base: position 995 of record JAPSGP010000286.1, on the reverse strand, counting down.
CTGGGTGACGCGCTGGCACGGCTGCGCCCGATCGTGGCGCTGGCCCGCGAAGCCGGCGCGACCGTCCACGTCGACACCGAGCACGACGAGACCAAGGACCTCACCTTCGAGCTCGTGCGCGCGCTCGGTGCCGAGTTCCCGGACGGCCCCCAACTGGGCTGCGTCGTGCAGGCGTACCGGCGGGACTCGTTCGACGACCTGCGGCAGCTGGTCCCGTGGTCGGCCGGCGCGCTGCGACGTCCACTGCAGATCCGGCTGGTGAAGGGCGCCTACTGGGATCAAGAAACCATCGTCGCCCGTTCCGAGGGCTGGCCGGCGCCCGTGTTCGAGCGCAAGGCCGAGACCGACGCGAACTACGAGCGCTGTGCTCGCCTGGTCGTCGACCACGCGGGCTCGGTGCGCCCCGCGATCGCCAGTCACAACGTGCGCAGTCTCGCCTACGCAGTCGCGTATGCCCGCCAGCGCGGCCTCGACACCAGCGCCCTCGAGCTGCAACTCCTGTACGGCATGGCGGAACCGGTGCACGATGCGCTCATCAGCATGGGCCTGCGCGTGCGCGTGTACGCGCCGGTCGGCGCGCTCGTTCCGGGAATGGCCTACCTGGTGCGCCGGCTGCTCGAGAACACCTCGAACGAGAGCTTCGTGCGGCATCGGTTTGCCGAGGGCCGCGATCTCGACGATCTCATCGCACCGTCCGGGGTCTCCGAGCTCGACCTGGAGCTGGTGCCACAGCCGCGTCCGGTCGGCGCGACCGATCCCGACAAGCCGTCGCCGTTCGTCAACGAGCCGCGGGCCGAGCTGCGCCGCCCCCGACCGCGGGCGCGGCTGGCGGCTGCAGTCGGGGCCGCCCACGGTGCGCTCGGCTTCGCCGCACCCGTCGTCGTCGATGGCCGGGAGCTCGCGACCAGTGACGAGCTGGTGTCGATCGATCCCGCGGTCCCGTCGACCGTGGTGTGCCGGGCCGGGCTCGCAGGGCCGGCGGAAGCCGATCGGGC
>JAPSGP010000575.1 GCA_031177445.1 Acidimicrobiia bacterium | reverse complement strand
GAACAGCCGCTCGGCGATCTGACGGTTGGTGAGTCCTTCGGCGACGAGCTGGGCGACCTCGCTCTCGCGTGGGCTCAACCCCGGGTGTCGACGACCTTCGAGCTCGGCGACGAGTGCGCCGGTCCGTTCGACGAACGCGGCCATACCGAGGACGCGGGCCATTCGATCGGCGTCGCGGGCGAGGGGCTCGGCACGCCCACGGTCGCCATCGCCGCCCCGCGCGACCAGCGCCGCAGCAAGGTGGTAGCGCGCCTCGGCGGCGAAACCCGGTGCGCCCGCTCGTTCTGCCTGGTCCACGGCGATCGCAAGGTCGTCGATCGCGTCGTCGAGACGATCGATCGCGGCGGCGCCTCGGCCCAGGGCGAGCTCGATGGGGCCCAGATAGGCGACGCCCTCCGCGAACGCGTGCTCGCCGCGGTAGGGCGTGAGCCGCTCGAGCAGCGCAACGAGATCGTCGTGCCGGCCGAGCTCGGCGGCAGCGAGCGCCGCATAGACATGGCCCAACAGCACGAAGAACGCCGGCATCGACCAGGTGGCGAGTGGACCCGCTTGCTGGTACGACGCTGCTGCCCGATCAGGTAGTCCGGCGCGCAGCAGCATGACCGCGCGCGTGAGCGGGCCCATCGTCGTGAACCGCGGCAAGGGATCGAACTCGTGCTCCACGAACTCGGCGACCTCGTCGGTGACACCGATGTGACAGGCGAGCGCGCACTGCAGAGAGAAATAGGCGCCAGTCGCCGGGCGAGGTTCGACCTCACGCATGCGCTCGAACGCTCGGCGGCCGGCGGCCCTGGCAACCGCGTAACGCGCCTGGGCCTGCGCAATGCACGCCCGGACACGGTCCAGATGCCACGCGGTGACGGGTCCACCCACTCGCTCGACTGCAACCTCCAGGGCCGACAGCTCTTCGGCCGCCGCCGTGAGCTGTCCGCTCTCAGCCAGGGCGTCGATCCGCCAGAGCTCACCCCACATCGCGGTGCGGGCACTGTTCGTGCGGGGCGCGAGCGCGAGCATCTCGGTCGCGAGCCGCAGCCGTTCGACCCGACCTGCAGGGCCCGGGCATGCCTCCTTCCGGGCATGCAACGCGTCCACCAACGCGCGATCGTCGCCCGACTGGTGCGCAAGATCGAGTGCGGCGCCACTCATCGACTCGACGTGACGCTGCACACCGTCGTAGTAGGCGAGATGGCTCCGTTGGGCGAGTAACCGTGCCCGCGCCGCCTCGTGGCCAGAGTCGCCCAGTTCTGCCAGCGCTTCTTCACACAATTGTTTGGCGATGGCGTTCACACCGGAGTCCGCAGTCGCCTCGAGCACGAGCGCAGCGTCACTCAGGAGCTCTGGATTCGCGATCGCCCGCGCCGTGTCGGCGCCGGCAACTGCCGCCTCGACCCATCCGTCGAGATCCCCGGCGAAATAGGCCGCCCGTCCGAGTGACGTCAGCAGCCTGACGCGTTCGACCGGTGTCGCTGCGTGATCGAGGGAGAGCGCAGCGCGATAGAGCCGGACGCCCTCCTCGTAGGCGAGGCGTCGCACCGCGTCGTCGGCGGCGGCGGTCGTCCATCGGCGCGCGGTCGCGGCCTCGCCATAGGGCGCGAGCTTGGCCCAGTGGCGCGCGAGGTCGCCCAGGTGCTCGGAGAGGTCCCCGGCGAACTGCGATTCGATCGCCTCGGCGACGGCGCGATGTAGGCCGACCCGGTCGCCGCTCGCGAGAGAGGCCTCGACCGCATCGCGGGTGAGCGCGTGAACGAACCGGTACTCGCCGGCGTCGCCCACCTGATCGATCAGGCCGTTCGC
>JAPSGP010000574.1 GCA_031177445.1 Acidimicrobiia bacterium | reverse complement strand
GAGAACAGCCAGTACCCTGGCGCTGCGGGGTGGAGCAGTCTGGTAGCTCGTCGGGCTCATAACCCGAAGGTCGGAGGTTCAAATCCTCCCCCCGCCACCAACAGGCGAGCACGAAACAGCAGGTAGAGGCCCCGGACTTGTGGTCCGGGGCCTTCCTGTTGGTCGAAGCGGGGCGCGCTACACCCCTATCGCCACCCCTGCCGGGCGAACCACGACGAACATGGCGGACGTGGTCGGCAGCGGAACGCGGGTGCGGGCGTCGGGGCCGTCGGGCACGATCGGGAATGACGGCTCGACGCGAGCGCTGCCAGCGGTTCAAGGCCAGCGATGGCGTCCTGCTGTGCCCACGATGCGGCCCTGCGGACACGCTGCGTCAGGACGCGACCGTGACGCCCGCGACGGTCACCGGCCGGTCGCGATCGGTGGCTCGCCGCCGCCGCCACCTGCCGTGCCGCCGCTCCGGTCGACGGTGAAGGCGAAGGTGCGTCGGGAGGGGCGAGCGGCGCGTTTGGTTGCGAAGCGGGACCGGGGCCTGTGGAATCACGACCGGCAGGCCCACGAGGAGCGGACCTAGGTGGTGGACCGCGACGACAACTTCTACTCGCAGCGGTGGCGGACACTTGGATCGGTCGATGGGTCCGTCGAGGGACGCGCGGGTGTGCTCGTCCAAGATGTTGGTGATCTTGATGGCGCGGCCGTCGGTGGTGGCGTCGAAGCAGAAGTCGATCGCCCACACGTCGTTCGGCGCGGCAGCGACCGGGGCAGATCTGGCGTGCCGGTTCTTGGCTCTTGCGGCGGCGCCGCACCGGCACGCGTAGGCCTTCTTCCCGCCACAGCGGCTTGGATCTTCTTGTGCTTGACCAGCCAGCCCTCGGCGCGCATGACACGCCAAGCAGTCTCACGACAGATACGGCTTCCACGCCTCGGCGAGACACCTGACATCCGCCCGGGAACGTTGACGCTCGTGCCAGGTTCTCGTACGTTCACCGGTACGTTCCGGCGCGACTCGGGGGGATTGCGCATGCGAGTGTGGCGGGGATTGATCGGAGCGCTCCTGGCGCTCGCGCTCGTGGCGGCGGCGTGCAGCGAGAGCGACGACGGCGACGGCGCGGCCACCACGACCGGCGGCGACGACGACGCGCCGGCGGCGCAGGGCAACGCTTCCACCGCCGGCATCACCGACACGACGATCCGGATGGCGGCGATCATCCCCGACATCGCGCCGCTAGTCGAGGCGGGCCTTGTGCCCGACTTCGGCGACTTCACCCAGAACATCGGTGTGTTCGTCGGCGAGATCAACGCCGCCGGCGGCGCCGCTGGACGCCAGATCGAGATGGGCTACCACCTCTTCCCCGCCGGCTCCACGCCCACCGAGCAGCAGGCGGCGTGCTTGGGCGCGGCCCAGGACGACGACGCGTTCGTGGTGATGTCGACCGGCGGCACCCATGACGAGACCGTGCTGTGTGTCACCGAGCAGAACGAGCGGCTCATGCTGGCGATGGCGGGCTCGTTCGTCGAGAGCGTCTACGAGCGCTCGGAGGGCCGGTTCTTCACCAACGGGATCGAGATCAACCGCCTGATGCGCAACATGGTCGACATGCTCGACGAGGAGGGCGAGCTCGAGGACAAGACGCTCGGCATCGTGCGCGCCGACTACCCCCGCGACGAAGAGGCCGCCGGCGCCCTCACCGCCGCGCTCGAGGACCAGGGCTACGAGGTCACCGAGGAAGTGGTGCTCCCGTGCGAGGGGAACCAGTGCCAGCAGATCGACATCAGACGCTGGACTCCGACGTCGATCTGCTGGCACT
>JAPSGP010000071.1 GCA_031177445.1 Acidimicrobiia bacterium | reverse complement strand
CGTGTCTTCAACCCGACCGGCCCACAGTTCTTCCATCGCTTCGTCGTTCGCAAGGACGGCACGAAACAGCGCGAGCGCTTCCCCCGCAAGGCCACCTACACCTACCAGCTCGAAGCGTTCACCAGCGCGGTCCTCCGGGGCGAACCGGTGCTCACCCCGCCGTCCGACTCGGTCCAGAACATGCGCGTCATCGACGCCATCTACCGCGAGGCCGGCCTCCCCCTGCGAGGGGAGCGGGTGCGATAAGGCGAATGCGGAGGGCCCCCTGCGCAGTCGCCTCGATTGCTCGCGTTGCTTTCGCTCTCAGCGAGTGCCCGACGTCTCCACCGTGAGGCCTCGGTCGGTGAGGTGGACGGGGAGGAGGCGCCAGCCCCGGTCGGCGCGCTGGAGCGCGGCCGCCAGTCGGGCGCGTGACGGGGGATCGGGGGGCCCGAGCACGCTCACCGAACCCCCGCTCCCGCCGGCCCCGTTCACCTTCCACCCCACGGCACCGCGCTGCTGCGCGATGCGAATCACCTGGCGGGCGTCGCGGCCGATCAACTGCGGGTGGAGCTCGAACTGGGCCTTGGTGTTGAGCACCATCGCCTCGCCGAAGGCGTCGAGGTCACCCTTGGCGAGCGCGGCGGCGCCTCGCCGCGCCGCCTCTCGCAGCAGCTTCAGGCGGTCGTTCGCCTCCGGCTCGTGCTCGAGGGAGGCGATGACCTCCTCGTGGACCGCCGACGAACGATGGGGCCGTCCGAGGTACACCAGCAGCAGGCGCTCCTCGAGCAGCTGGCGTGCCTTGTCGCTCACGGGCACCCGCGCCACCTGCGCATGGGGGTAGCCGTCGATCACGACCAGGTTGATGCCGCCGTGCGCCGACGCGAGCTGGTCCTGAACGCCGCTCTGCAGGCCGAGGCCCTCGGTCTCGAGCCGGTGAGCCTCGGCGGCGATGGCGGCAGGCGAGCGACGTCCGGGGGTCAGGGCGTCGAGCGCGCCCATGAGCGCGACGACCACGGCGGCCGAGGTCCCGGTTGCGCTCCCGGGCGGCAGCGCGCACCGGACCGTGATCTCGAGGTCGCGATCCTCGGGCAGCACGCTCCACGCCACCGCGGTTTCGAGGAGCGGGTGGCGGCGGGGTGGTTCCTGGTGGGGGTCGAAGCTGTAGCGATCGCCGAACTGCTCGACGTCGAGGACCACCCGGCCCGGCATCGGCCCGCGCGTCCGGCTCACCACGTGCACTTCGGCGCCCGGTTTCACCGCGAGATGGCAGACGACCCCGTGACCGGAGAACCACGTGTCGGTCCAGCCACCGAGGTCACAGATGCGCGCCGGGGCCGAAGCACGAACGAGCCGAGGGGCGGTCGTGACTAACCCGTCTGCTCGCGAGGCTTCGTGCGCGGCCGTCTTCTCCTCACCCAACTCACGCAAGTCTTTCGATGACGGTCACGTTCGCCTGGCCGCCGCCCTCGCACATCGTCTGCATCCCGTAGCGCCCACCGCGCCGCTCGAGCTCCGACAGCAGCGTCGTCATGAGCCGGGCGCCGGTGGCGCCCAGCGGGTGGCCCAGCGCGATCGCGCCGCCGTTCACGTTGACCCGGTCGAGGTCGGCGCCCGACTCGCGCTGCCAGGCGAGCACCACCGATGCGAACGCCTCGTTGATCTCGACCAGGTCGAAGTCGTCGAGTGTCATGCCCGTCTTCTCCAGGGCGTACGCGGTGGCCGGGATCGGTGCGGTGAGCATCCACACCGGATCTGCGCCGCGCACGCTGAGGTGGTGGATGCGGGCGCGCGGCGTGAGTCCCTGCGACCGGAGCGCGCGCTCGGACACCACGAGCATCGCCGCCGCGGCGTCGGAGATCTGGCTCGAGACTGCCGCGGTGAGCCGGCCGCCCTCGACGAGCGTCGGCAGGCTCGCCATCCGTTCGAGCGAGGTCTCGCGCCGCGGGCCCTCGTCGGTCGCGACGTCGTCGTACGGGAGGATCTCACGCTCGAACCGGCCCTCGTCGATCGCGGCGACGGCGCGGCGGTGGCTCTCGAGCGCGAACTGCTCCATCTCCGCACGTGAGATGTCCCACTTCTCGGCGATCATCTCGGCGCTGCGGAACTGCGACACTTCCTGGGTGCCGTAGCGCTTGCGCCAGCCCTCGGACCCGCTGAACGGGTCGTCGAACCCGAGCGGCTGCGCCACCGTCATCGCCGACGCGATCGGGATCATGCTCATGTTCTGCACGCCCCCGGCCACGATCACGTCGCTGGTCCCGCTCATGACGGCCTGGGCGGCGAAGTGCACCGCCTGCTGCGACGAGCCGCACTGGCGGTCGACGGTGGTCCCGGGCACCTCGTCGGGGAGCCCGGCGGCGAGCCAGCAGGTGCGGGCGATGTCACCCGCCTGGGGTCCGATGGTGTCGACGCAGCCGAAGACCACGTCCTCGACCGCGTGGGGGTCGATCCCGGTGCGGTCGACGAGGCCGCCGATGACGTGGGCACCCAGATCCGCCGGGTGGGCCGCGGCCAGGCCGCCACCCCGCTTCCCGACCGGCGTGCGGACGGCATCGACGATGAACGCTTCGGGCATCACTGCTCCTCGCTCGGGTCGGTGTCCAGGATCGCGCGTCCGACGCGGGCGCGGTGCCAGGCGGCATCGCCCCACGCCGCCGCCAGCGCCCAGGCCCGCTTCATCCAGAGGTGAAGGTCGTACTCGGTGGTGTAGCCGATTGCGCCGTGGACCTGGAGTGCCACCCGCGCCGCCACGGTGGCGGCGTCCGAGGCGTGTGCCTTCGCCGTCGAGACGTGGACCGAGCGGTCGAGGTCGCGTCGGGCGACGGAGTGCGCCGCTCGGTAGACCAGCGGCCGAGCGAACTCGAGCCCGAGTGCCACGTTGGCGAGATGGTGCTTCACCGCCTGGAAGGAGCCGATGGGCACCCCGAACTGGTGCCGGGCCTGCGCGTACTCGACGGTGGTGTCGAGCAGGTGCTGGGCGACTCCGATCAGCTGTGCAGCCACGCCCAGGGCGCCGCGGTCGAAGGCGAGCGCCGCATCCTCCGGCCCGCCGATCTCGACCGCGTTCGACGGTTCCCATTCGACCGCGTACAGCCGCCGCGACCCGTCGACGGACGCGCGCTCGGTGAGGGTTGCCGCACTCCGGTCCACGAGGTAGAGCTGCCGATCGCGCTCGAGCAGCAGCGCGGTCGCCGACGTCGCGTACGGCACCATTGGGCCGCCGGCGACGAACAGACTGGTGTCGGTCACCGCTTCGGGAATGTGCTGTGCGACTGCGGGCAGCGCGACGGCGGTGTGCTCGACGATCGGCTCCGGAAGCCCGAACCGCCCGGTCTCCTCCAGGATCAACGTGACCGCGATCTCGTCGACGCCGAGCGCGCCCGCGACCTCGGGATGGCTGAGGCCGACGACGCCCATCTCCTCCAGTGCGTCCCACGCGCCGCTGCGGCCGTCGACGTTCGTCCACGCGTCGCGCACCCGCTGCGGAGGGCACTCCTTCTCGAGCAGGTCCCGCACCGCATCGCGGAACGCGAGCTGGTCGTCGGTGAAGGAGAACCGCACGCGCTACCGCCGCGGGAGCCCGAGCACGCGCTCGGCGACGACGTTGCGCTGGATCTCGTTGGTCCCCGCGTAGATGGGGCCCGACAGCGCGAACTGCCAGCCCTTCATCCACGCGGCGTCATCGCCGTCGACCAGCTCGGCCCGGGGGCCGAGCAGCTCGAGCGCGGTGGCGTGGATGCGGACGTCGAGCTCCGACCAGAACAGCTTCACCAGGCTCGACTCCGGGCCGGTGCGACCGCCCTCCATGAGCCGGGTAACGGTCCAGAAGGTCTGCCAGCGGTACGCCTCGGCATCCATCCAGCCTCGGATCACCGCGTCGCGAACCGCCGGGTCGGTTGCGTCGGCATGGCGCCGGTACAGGTCGATCAGCCGCGCCGCGGTCGCCATGAACCGGCCCGGGCTCCGCAGCGTCAGCCCCCGCTCCGAGCCGGTGGTCGCCATCGCCACCCGCCAGCCCTCGTTCACGCCTCCGAGCACGTCGCGGTCGGGGACGAACGCGTCCTCGAGGAACACCTCGGCGAAACCTTCGTCGCCGTCGAGCCGCTCCACCGGACGGACCGTGACGCCTTCGGCACCCAGGTCGACGAGGAAATAGGTCAGGCCGCGGTGGCGATCCGCTTCGGGATCGGTGCGGAACAGGCCGAACAGCCGGTCACAGAAGGCGCCGCGGGTGGTCCACGTCTTCTGCCCGGTGAGGCGCCAGCCGCCGCCCGCCTCGTCGCGCACCGCCCGAGACGTGATGCCGGCGAGGTCGCTGCCGGCGTTCGGCTCGGACCATCCCTGGCACCAGGCCTCCTCGCCCGAGGCCATCCTGGGCAGGATGCGGTCCTGCTGCTCGGCGGTGCCGAACTCGAACAGCGTGGGGGCGAGCAGGAAGATGCCGTTCTGGGTCACTCGCTGCGGGGCACCGGCGCGGTAGTACTCCTCCTCGAAGATCAGCCACTCCATCAGGCTCGCCTCGCGGCCCCCGTACACCTCCGGCCACGACACCACCGCCCAGCGGGCGTCGAAGAGCATCCGCTCCCACTCGAGGTGGCGGGCGAAGCCCTCGCGGGTGTCGCCGGAGGGGAGCGCGGGCCGGGGCACGTTGGCTTCGAGCCAGGCGCGAGCCTCGGCGCGGAACGCCTCTTCGTGCTCGGTGAAGGTGAGATCCACGAGCCTGCGATGGTTCGGTCAGCGCACCAGGATGACGGACGACCCGTGTCCGAACAGGCCCTGGTTGATGGTCAACCCGGCGGTCGCGTCCTGCACCTGCCGCTCGCCCGCCTCACCCCGGAGCTGCCAGGTGACCTCGCACACCTGGGCCAGGGCTTGGGCGGGGACGGCCTCGCCGAAGCAGGCGAGCCCGCCGCTGGGGTTGACCGGGATGCGCCCGCCGATCGTCGTGGCGCCGTCGTTCACGAGCTTCTCCGCCTCGCCGGGCCCACACAGGCCGATGTTCTCGTACCAGTCGAGCTCGAGCGCGGTCGACAGGTCGTACACCTCGGCGAGATCGAGGTCGTCGGGCCCGAGACCCGCCTCGGCATACGCCTGCTGCGCGATCGAGTCCCGGAACGTGGCGGCGGGCGCCGGGGCCACGGCCGCCGAGTCGGTGGCGAAGTTCGGCATCTCGATGACCGTGTTCGGGTACGAGGGCGTCACCGTGGAGACGGCCGCCACCCGGATCGGGTTGGTCAGCGAATGCCGGCGGGCGTAGTCGAGGCTCGCGAGCACCACCGCGGCGGCGCCGTCGCTGGTGGCGCAGATGTCGAGGAGCCGGAGCGGGTCGCTCACGATCGGCGACGCCATGATCTCGTCCTCCGTGACCGCCTTGCGGTAGCGGGCGTTGGGGTTGGTGAGTCCGTGGGCGGCGTTCTTCACCTTCACCTTGGCGAAGTCGGCCGGGGTCGCGCCGAACAGCTCCATCCGCCGGCGGGCGTAGAGGCCGAAGTACGTCGGGTTGGTGGCCCCGAGGAGCCGGAAGCGCAGCCAGTCGGGGTCGTCGCCGCGTTCGCCGGCAGTGGGCGCGAGGAAGCCTTTGGGCGTCGTGTCGGCCCCGACGACGAGCGCGACGTCGCACAGTCCGGCGAGGATCTGTGCTCGGGCGGCGTTGAGTGCGGTGGCACCGGACGCGCACGCGGCATAGCTGCTCGCGACGGGCGCGCCCTGCCATCCGAGTGCCTGCGCGAACGTTGCCCCGGCGACGAAGCCGGGGTAGCCATTGCGAATCGTGTCGGCGCCGGAGACGAACTCGACGTCACGCCATTCGAGTCCCGCATCCTGGAGCGCGGCCCGCGCCGCGACCAACCCGTACTCGACGAAGTTGCGTCCCCACTTGCCCCACGGGTGCATACCGACCCCGAGAACGGCGACGTCGTGATCACCCACGGTTCGCCACCCCCTTCCACTTCCAGACGACGTATTCCTGCTCGTCGTCCTCGTACAGGGTGCCCAGCGTCAGCTCGACCTCCATGCCGACGTGCAACGTGGCGGGATCGATCGCCGCGTCCACCTGACCGAGGACGACGAGCTTCTCTTGCGACAGCTCCACCGCCGCGACCGAATACGGCGCGAACGGCTCCGCGGCGACGTACGGCGGCGGGGGCGCATAGTGGTTCGTCGTGTACGACCAGATCGTGCCCCGGTTGGACAGCGGCACCTCGTCGAGCTCGGTGCCGTCGCAACCCGGGTTGCGGCACTCGCTCGCGATCTTGGGGAAGAAGTAGCTGCCGCACTTCCGGCAGCGGTTCCCGAGCAGGCGCGGCTCGTCGTCGAGTGTGAACCAACCCTCGACCGCCGGCACCCGTGTCTTGTTCGCCATCAGTGTCAGGATCCCTTCTCGAGTCGCGCCAGCGTCTGCTCGGCCTCGTCGACGACCCGGGAGATCAGCTCCTCGACCGTCGGGAGCTCCTCGATGACGCCGACGCCCTGGCCGGTCGGGAGGATGCCCGTCTCCAGCTTTCCCTCCACCATGGTGGCGCGCGTGAGCATGGGGGCGTTCGCCCCCATCGCGACCTGCGACCAGGTCAAGCCCTGGCTGCGCTTCATCGCCAGCCCTTCCTTGACCAGCGCTCGCATCGTGGTGCCGGTGAGCTTGCGGAAAGCGATCGCGTTGCGCAGCGCTCGCGGCAGCGCAGTGAGCCGGCCCGACTGCTCGAGGTGGTCGATGACCTCGGTACGGATCACGCGCTGCGGGTACCCGTCGACGCGCTTGGTCACCACCGTGCCGGTGACGGGCGTGCCGAGGTACACGGCTTTCACTGCGTCGGGGACCGTGCTCTCCTTGGTGAGCAGGAAGCGCGTGCCCATGGCGACGCCGGCCGCGCCCCATGCCAGCGCCGCCACCAGCCCGCGCCCATCGGTGAAGCCGCCGGCGGCGAGCACGGGGATGGCCACGGCGTCGACGACCTGGGGGAGCAGCAGCGAGGTCGGGATCTCGCCGGTGTGACCGCCACCCTCGGCGCCCTGGGCGATGACGGCGTCGACGCCCCACGCCGCGACCTTCTCGGCGTGGCGGCGGGCGCCGATCGTCGGCATGGTGACGACGCCGGCGTCCTTGAGGGTCTTCACGATCCGTTCGCCCGGCGCCTGGGCGAAGCTCGCCACCCGCACCCGTTCCCGGACGAGCAGCGCGATTCGCTGGTCGATGTCCTCCTGATCGGCTCGGAGGTTGACACCGAACGGCTGGTCGGTGCGCTCCCGGACCTCGCGGACCGCGCGCGCGAGCTCGTCGTAGGTCATGGTGGCGGAGGCGAGGATGCCGAGCCCGCCGGCGGCGCTCGTCGCCGACGTGAGCCGGACGCCGGCCACCCATCCCATGCCGGTCTGCACGATCGGGTACCGCACGCCGAACAGGTCGCAGGCCGCGGTGTGCAGCGCCGCGTGCGTCACCGGTCCGGTCCGTTCATTCGCCGACCTCACGCCCACGCTCGTCGGTCGGGTCGATGACCTCGTAGAGCAGCCGGAGCTCGTCGTCGGTGGGGGAGCGGGTCTCGGGGACGTCGTCCGGGATGACGAGCTCGAATCCCGTGGCCGCGACGACGTCGTCGGCCGACACGCCCGGGTGGGTGGAGCGAAGGCGCATGCGCTGGTCGGGTGTCTCGAAGTCGAGCACACAGAGGTTGGTGACGACGCGCCGGATCTCGTGGAAGCGCGCCGCTTCCGAGCCGAGCTTGGCTGCGCGGTCGTAGCCGATGCCGCACACGGTGTCGACGCGTGCGCACACGACCTGGGGCGAGTGGTTCGGGACCCAGTACGACGTCGTGTTGTTGATCGTGTTGCCGGGCGCGCCGCGGTAGCCCAGGAGCTGCACCTTCGGCTTGGTGTACGGGCCGATAGCGGCGATGTTCTGGTTTCCGTACTGGTCGACCTGGGTCGCGCCCATCATCACGTGCCGCTTGCCCGACCACACGATGTCGAACATCGACCGGTAGGGGTTGCAGAACTCGACGAGCTTGTTGTCGCCCCAGTCGAAGGCCTCGTCGTTGGCGATGAGCGTGGCCTCGCTGTCGGTCATGAGGAGGTCGGGCTCGAAGCTGGCTCGGGCGAGCCGGCCCCCGACCATGGGGATGGTGCCGATCGGGTTGGCGACGATCTCGCCGTCGCCGCGGAAGCACTCGGCCACCGCGACCGCGCACACGTCGGCGCGGGTCGGGATCGCGCTCATGTCTCGCCTCGCGAGCTACCCGGGTCGCCCTCGCGAACTCGGGCTCCTGCGGCAACGGTCGGCGAAGCCGCCGTCGCCGCGGCCCGCCGCTTCGCCTGGTAGTCGGCTTCGCTGAGGTCGAGCCACGTCGCCTTGAACTCCGCCCACGACTCGGCCGACTTCGCCGTGGCCATGTACGCCTTCTGGAACTCCTCGTCCCGGCCATAGTCGGGCTCGCACGACGTGAAGTGGGCGCCGTACGGCGCTTCGATCACGCCGGTCACGGTTGCGCGGTTGATGCGCAGCGTGTGGAGCGATCCCTCCTTGGCCAGCTCGGCGGTCTCGACGACCCGCTCGACCGACAAGAAGCCGCGCTCGGCGGCGCCCAGCATGAGGTCGTCGAAGTAGAGGTCGGGCCCGATGAACTGGCCGTTCCCGCGCTCGTCGCCCCGGTTGAGGTGGACGAGCGCGGCGTCGAGGTGGAGCGCGGGCGCGGCCACCAGCTCCTCGCCGTCGGCGTAGGGCGAGCGCACGGTCCGCAGACGAGGGTTGTCGCGGAACAGGTCCGAGCCGAGGCCGACGCGCGTCGGCAGGAACGGCACCCGCCACGCCGCCGCCTGCAGGCCGAGCAGCAGCATGCCCTCGTCGTACGGCTCGTCTTCCACCTCGCCGCGCTGCCGGGCGCCGCGGAAGTGCGGCTCGAGGATGGCGGTGTGCGGGTTGGCGGGCGTCGTCTGGTCGAGCGCCACGAACGCGTACGCCACACGCTTGACCTTGCCGGCGGCGCACAACAGCCCGACGTCGGGCCCGCCGTACGTGACGATGGTGAGGTCGCGCAGCGACGACCGCACGATCGCCCGCACGAGCGACATCGGTTTGCGCCGTGAGCCCCAGCCGCCGATGCCGATCGTCATGCCGTCGCGGAGCTCGGCGACGACGTCGTCCTCGGTGAGGCGCTTGTCGGTCATCGTGGTTGCCTCATCGCGAGAATCGTGGGTCCTTCTTCTCTACGAATGCATCGCGGGCTTCGTCGGCGACACCGGCCAGGTTGAGCTCGAAGGTGAAGCCCTGCTCGAAGCGGTACGAGCGCTTCACGTCGACCGGATCGATGCCGGTGAGCGACTCCTTGGCGGCGCGGATGACGGTCGGGCTCTTCTCGGCGATGCTGCGGGCGACCGCGTACGCCGCACTGCGGAGCTGGTCCCGCTCGACGACCTCAAGGACGGATCCGTAGTGATGCAGCTCCTGCGCCGTGACGGTGGCGGCCGTGTACACCATCGCCCGCATCTTGTGCTGGGGAACGAGACGGGCGAGATGGGTGGCGGCGCCGAGCGCCCCGCGATCGACCTCGGGCAGGCCGAAGGTGGCGTCGGTGGACGCGATGACGATGTCGGCGTTCCCGGCCAACCCGATCCCGCCGCCGAGGCAGTAGCCGTGGACGGCCGCGATCACCGGCACCGCGCACTCGTAGACGGCAGCGAAGGCCTCGTAACACCCCCGGTTTGCACCGATGAGCGCATGGAAGCCCTCGGTGGCCTGCATCTCCTTGATGTCGACGCCGGCGTTGAAGCCGCGGCCTTCGGCTCGCAGGATCACGACCCGGGCGCGGGAGTCCTGGCCGAGGCCGCGGATGACGTCGGCGAGCTCGAACCAGCCCGCTACCGGGAGCGCGTTGACGGGCGGATTGTCGACGACGACCTCGGCGATCCCGTCGTCGTCGATGGAATGCGTGATCCCCACGGCCAGTCCCCCGAACGGATTCTGACGACCCGTCAGGTGAGCATAAAGGACGTGACCGCTAGTGCTCGGAGCCGGAAGCGTCCGCTCCGTGCTGGCCGGCGTACTCGGCCTTGAGCGAGTCCGATTCGATGTCGTCGAGATATCGCCCGGCCATCGGGATCGTGAACGCGCGGTCGTGGCGCTTCTGCAGCAGCGCGACCACCGACACGTTGCCGAGCACGGGGTAGTCGCTCTCCGTGTACACGCGGTCGCGGTTCATCACCGCCTCGAGCGCCCGCGGGAGGGGCAGGTCGGGCGCGGCCGGTGAGAGCGGGATCTCGGCGAGCGCGTCGGTCAGGCCGAGCCCGTTCGGCGACGGTGCGCGCGCCACGACGCGCCGGAGTCCACGGTAGGCCCGAGCGGCCCGGGCGGATCGCGCGACCCAGCTCGGTACCGACGACGTCGCTCGCTGCGGCGCGCGTTCGGGATCGGCCGTGACCTCGAAGCCACCCTTGTTGGCGACGCCCAGACGCAGGATCCCGTAGTCGTTGGCGGCCGCGAGGTCGGCGTAGAGCACCGGGTTGAAGTTGTAGAAGCCGTGGTTGATCCAGTTCACGAACGGCATGACGTGGAGCATCAGGCCACCGGGCTTGGTGAGGTTGTGGATGTTCTCGAACACGCGCCGCTGATCGAAGACGTGCTCGCCGGTGCCGAGGTTGGTCACCAGGTCGAACGTGGCGTGGAAGTCGTAGTCGGCCGCGAGGTCGCGATTGAGGTCCATGACGACGCTGCCGTACTTGGTGTTGACGTCGATGGCGGCGTAGTCGCGGAAACCGAGAGCACGTCTTCGATCAGCGGCGCGTGTTCGAGAACATCCACAACCTCACCAAGCCCGGTGGCCTG
>JAPSGP010000285.1 GCA_031177445.1 Acidimicrobiia bacterium | reverse complement strand
CCCAGGTGCACCCGCTCGTCGCGGCGCAGTGGCAGCGGCGTCTCGCGCCGCGCGTCGTCGTCGCCGCGAACGACGGCTACCTCTTCGGGCGCGTCAACTTCTCCGTCCGCGGCGGCAGCACCGACCTGCGGCGCCTGCTGCACGAGGCGCTACCGGAGGCGCGCGGCGAGTTCGCGCACGGCCACGACCGGGCGACCGGCGGCAGCCTTCCGCCCGACCAGTTCGAGCTGTTGCTCGAGCGGCTCGGCGTGCGCGCGCGGTGACGGCGGCCTGACGCACGAGCGTCGCGTTCTTCGCCGACTCAGCCGGTCGAGCGCCTCGGCGCTCTCGCGGAGCTCGCAGGCCCCTCGACTCACCAATCGAGACCTTTTCCTTCTGAGAATTCGTCGCGAATACTGGCGTCGCATTGCGCGACGTGGGCTGCCATAGTTCACGCGCCTCTTCTGTCCGTCGCCGGACAGCTCGCGTCGAAAGGGATGCTTCGGAAGGGAGAGCTATGCAGGATCCTCCGCCGGCGCCAGCCGGTCGAGGCGCCGATCGTCAGCGGATGTGCGGCCTTCCGCTGGTTCGCAACGAAGGGAAGGCTCGCCCGCTCCGCGGGCCGTTCCCGCCAAGGGGCATTCCGGTTCGTCGTCGCAAGCCGAGCCGACCGGCCGCCGAGACGATCCAACGCAACCGAAGGAGAAACGCATGCCTGGCCGTCTGAAGGAAGGGATCTTGCTGCTGGCGATCGTCGCCCTCATCCCGGCGGTGCCTGCGATTGCGGATCACGGTAACGCGGATCAGGCGAGTCCGAACATGATCCATGTCGCGCAGGTGCACAAGGCCGGCGTCAACACCGACCTTGCCTTCTGGGGCAACCTGGCCGCGGCCGGCAGCTATAGCGGCTTCCGGCTCCTCGACATCACCAAGCCGGAGAATCCCGTCGAGCTCTCGACCGTCACGTGTAACGGGCCGCAGGGCGACGTTTCCTTCTACCAGGCGAAGTCGCGGCTGCTGCTGATCGTGTCGGTCGACAACCCGCAGACCAGCCCGGGCCCGCCCCCCGGCGGCAAGGACTGCACGAGCTCGAACCTGCCCGTCGGCGTCGGCTTCGAAGGGCTGCGCATCTGGGACGTCACCAATCCTCGCGTGCCGCGCTTCGTGACCTCCGTCCAGACCGACTGCGGCTCGCACACGCACACGACGATCGCCGACGCGGACGACCAGCGCGCGATCATCTACGTCTCCTCGTACCCGACCCACCCCGGCGTCGGCCCGTTCGAGCCCGACGACAACTGCGGCCTGCCGCACCCTGTGAACGGCCGCCCCCACGGCAAGATCTCGATCGTGGAGATCCCGGACGCCGCGCCCGCTACCGCGCACGTCTTGAAGGAGCAGCCGCTTCACGCCGACACGGCTCCGTCAGTGGGACAGGAGGGATCGGTCGTGGGCTCCGTCGGCTGCCACGACATCACCGTGTTCTTCACGAGCAACGAGCAGTCCGAGGGCGATCCAAAGAAGAAGCCCCAGGTCGCGGCCGCCGCCTGCCTGAGCGAGGCCCAGCTGTGGGACATCTCCGACCCGGCGAACCCCGACACGCTCGGCCGCCACACGCACATCCACAACGAGGCGGTCGAGATCTGGCACTCGGCCGCCTTCACCTGGGACGCGAACATCGTGCTCTTCGGAGACGAGCACGGCGCCGGCCTCGGCCACGGCTGCGACACCGAGGCACAGACGACCGGAAACATCTGGTTCTACAAGAACGTGCCGCCCGGCAGTCCCGAGCCGCCGCTGTACGGCAGGTACATGATCCCGCGGTCGCAGCCGGCTACGGACGTCTGCACGCTGCACAACTTCAACGTCATACCGATCAACGACAACGAGAGGTACATCGGCGTCTCGTCAACGTACGAGGGCGGAACGACCGTCTTCGACTTCACCCCGCTCCAGCGGACCGAGGCGCCGCTCGAGCCGCTCGACCCCTTCGTCGCCCCGATCGTCGGTCGCGAGATCGCCTACTACGACGCTCAGGTTCCGCAGCGCGCGGACACCTGGTCGACGTACTGGTACAACGACTTCATCTACGCGAACGACGGCCTCGCCGCGCCCGGAGTGCACAGCCACCGGACCGACAGCCGCGGGTTCGACGTCTTCAAGCTCCTGACACAGCCGGTGCCGCTCTGCAGCGAGGACGTCAAGTGCGACGGCAAGCAGTTCACCGCCAGGAAGTTCCACCACCTGAACCCGCAGACGCAGGAGGCCTTCGAAACGCGCGGGGGCTGAGGCGGCAGCCCGCCCGCTCGCGCGGCGACGGCGATCCGTTCCAGAGCCGGCGGCAGCGCGCCGCTCGCCGTGCTCGGGCCGAGGTCAGCGACCCCCTCCTGACGTTCATGGTGAGGAGGGGGTCGGCGGGTTCGAGTCCGCAGATGGCTCTGGCCGACCCCGGGAGCGCGGTTCTGTCGTCTAGCCTCGGGTGCGAGGCGGCTCGATCATTGAGAGCTCGAGCGAAGCAGATGGTCGGCTGGAGGCTCGACCGACGCCCGCGGCCGGCGGGCGCGGCCCGGCGAGCAAGATGGGCCCGCCCTTCACACCCGTCAGGTCGAGGCGCTGTGTCGCGAACCCGGCGAGTCCTCGCGTGGACCGGGCGACGAGCTAGGGCCGACGGCGCTCCGGCACGATCGAAGTACGGCTCGATGTGCCAGAGCCGAGGGGATCGGGCGGGGCATCGGCCCTCAGGAAGGCGAGCACGGCTAACACGCGGCGGTGATCGTCGGCGCTGAGCGGGAGACCGAGCTTTCCGAAGATGCTGTGGACGTGCGCCTCGATCGTCTTCGGGCTCAGGAAGAGCCGATCGCAGATCGACCGGTTCGACCTTCCTTCGGCCATTAGGGTCAACACCTCGCGCTCGCGCTCCGTGAGCTCGTCGAGCGGCCCTGCGGCGCGTTCGCGCTCGAGGAGGAGCGAGACGATCGCGGGATCGACCAGGAGCTCGCCGTTGCCGACGCGCCTGACCGCCTCGGCGAACTCGGTGAGGGCGAGCACCCGATCCTTGAGCAGGTAGCCGACGGAGCGGGTATCGGCCGAGAGGAGCTTCATCGCGTAGTGCGGCTCGACGAACTGGGAGAGCACGAGCACCGCGGTCGCGGGATGACGCTCGCGGATGAGCTGAGCCGCGACGAGGCCCTCGTTGGTGTGCGTCGGCGGCATCCGGATGTCCACGACGGCGATGTCCGGCCGATCGCATTCCACGGCCTCGTGCAACTCCTCGGCGGTTCCCGCCTGCGCGACAACCTCGAAGCCGGCCTCCGTCAGTACTCTCGCCAGTCCTTCGCGAAAGAGCAGGGAGTCGTCCGCTACGACGACGCGCACGGGATCTCCGCGAGCACCCTGGTTCCGGAACCGGACGCGCTCTCGACCTCGAGCTGCCCGTCGACCGCAGCGACCCGGTCGGCGAGGCCGCTCAGCCCGGACCCCTTGCGGGGGTCGGCTCCCCCGACACCGTCGTCCGCGACCTCGACCAGGAGCCGGCCGTTCGCCTGACTCACTCCCATCGTCACGTGGGAGGCGTGCGCATGCTTCCCGACGTTCACCAGCGCCTCCGCGACGACGAAGTACACGGCCGCCTCGACCGGCGCCGGGAACCGGCGCTTCGGCGCGGCGACGATGCGTGCGGGCACGGCGGAACGTTCCGCGAGCGACTGGAGCGCCGGGCCGAGGCCGTCGTCGGTGAGGACGGACGGATGGATGCCTCGGGCGAGCTCGCGAAGCTCTTCGAGCGCCCGGGCGAGCTCGTCGGAGATAGCTCGCAGGGACGCCCTCAACGCCGGATCGGCGTCGGCGCCGAGCTGGGCCTCCGTCATCTTCGCCGCCAACGCGATCGATACGAGACGCTGTTGCGCCCCGTCGTGCAGGTCGCGCTCCACGCGGCGTCGGCCGACGTCGGCTGCCGCCACGATCCGCGACCGCGAGGCGCGCACCTCCTCGAGCTGCGCGCGCAGCTCGACCTGCAGGCGCTCATTGTCGACCGCCAGCCGTGCGGCGGCCGTCACCGAGTCGAGCATCGGGAGGTCCTCGAGCAGGGCAGCATCGTGGACGACCGCGGCGAGCGGCGATCCCTCCTGGTTCAGGAACGTGACGACTCGGTCGCCTCCGTCCGGGGGTAGCGCGAGGCCGTCTCCGCCCGCCGTCACGTAAGCCCGTCTGGCCGGGTCCCACCGACCGACCGTCAGCGAGGCGTCGCCGAGCGCGCGTGCAAGCGCGTATTCGAGCTTCTCCGGCGGGGGCAGCTCTCCCAGTTCCGCCATGAGTTCACCGACGCGCCCCCGCCGCGCCCACGCCAGCCAGAGCGCGAGCAGGACGCTCAGCGGCAGCAAGATGCTGGCCCAGGTCGCGACGTCGGTGAGGAACGTGTGGATCCACGGCTGGGGCGTGAAGATCGACCAGAGCCCGAGGATCCAGCCGATCGTGTACTGCGTCGCGACGGCGAGGAAGAACGCGCTCGCGGGAACGAGCATCGGCGTCAAAACCCGCCGCGCCGGCCGGGTCGCCCGTACCCAGCGATGGACCGAGAAACCTGTG
>JAPSGP010000573.1 GCA_031177445.1 Acidimicrobiia bacterium | reverse complement strand
GCACGTCCCACAGCTCGCAGTCGGTGGGCTTCGTCCAGTCGTCGCCAGAAAGTGATCGGAGCAGAGACTCCATGCGCTCGTTTTCGGTCCGGGCGAGCACTTTCGCCTCGCCCCGGCTGATCGAGGAAACCTCCTCGACCCTGATCGCGGTCGCGTTCATCGGCTCCTGCCTTTCGCGATTCGGTCGATGTGGTCGAAGTACATGTCGAGCGCCTCGTCGAGCAGCCGGTACCAGCGGTCGCCGCCGGGGTCGTTCGAGATCTGCTGGTCGACGAGCCCCGTGATGAGCCCGGTGAGGAGGTCGAGGTGCCGGTCGTCGTCGGCACCTGCGGCCACGAGCCGCTGGCGGATCAGCTCGAGGCTCTCGACGGACGGGGCGAACGACTCGGGCGCCGGCTCGAAGCCCGGGATCGGGCGCTGGATGAGCAGCTGGTAGCGCGCCGGGTCCTCGAGGCAGAAGTCGAAGAACACGTGTGTGGCGCGGCGCAGGTCCGCCCGTGGGTCGTCGCTGACCCCGGCGTCCTGGGACCGGCGGAGGAACTCCCTCGCCCCTTCGGCGAAGAGCGCGTCGTAGATGGCGTCCTTGGAATCGAAGTACGAGTACAGCGACTGGGCCCGCATGCCGACCTTCTGGCCGAGGTCTCGCAGCGAGAGGCCCGCGACACCGTGCTCCCGGATGAGCGCCGCCGCCGCCTCGAGGATCTCGACTCGTGTTGCCTCACGGCGTTCGGCTCGCCTGTCGCGCATCGGAGTGACTGACATGAGTAGGAGTATCGAACACCGTTCGGAGAATGTCAAGCGCTCCCGGTGCTGGCTACGGTGCCCGGCGGTGACTTCCGGTCAGCGGCGCTTCTGGGGCTGGGGCGTCGAGGGCGAGGGGCCGACCCGCGAGCAGCAAGCGCGCATGGCGGCCACTCTGGCCCAGATGTTCGGGCTCGACGAGCTGTCCGTCGCCGAGCCGCCCGCCATCGACGAGATCGAGCTCCGCCCACCCCGGCTGGAACCGCCGCCCGCGCTCGCCGGGATGTGCACGTCCGAGCCGTACGAACGCGCCGGTCACACCTACGGCAAGTCGTTCCGCGACGTCGTACGCGCCTTCGACCGCCAGTTCCCGCATCCGCCCGACGTCGTGGCGCTGCCGCGAACCGAAGAGGACGTGGCGCGAGTGCTCGACTGGTGTTCGGACGTGCGCGCGGCCGCCATCCCCTACGGCGGTGGTTCGTCGGTCGTGGGCGGCGTGGAGTGCGACGTCGGCGACGCGTACGCGGGCGTCGTGTCCGTCGACCTCCGCGAGCTGAACTCGGTCCTCGAGATCGACCGACCGTCGCGGACCGCCCGCATCCAGGCGGGAGTGTTGGGGCCCGCGCTCGAGGACCAGCTCCGGCCCCACGGGCTCACGCTGCGACACTTCCCGCAGTCGTTCGAGTTCTCGACCCTGGGCGGATGGATCGCGACCCGCTCGGGCGGGCACTACGCAACCCTGTACACCCACATCGACGAGTTCGTGGAGGCGTTGCGCACCGTGACCCCGCGCGGGACCGTCGAGTCCGCACGCCTGCCCGGCTCAGGCGCAGGCCCCTCCCCCGACCGGATGTTCATCGGCTCGGAGGGCATCCTCGGGGTGATCACGGAGGCGTGGTTGCGCCTGCAAGACCGGCCGCGGTTCCGCGCCTCCGCAACCGCACGCTTCGACACCTTCGACCGCGGAGTCGAGGCGGCGCGAGCGCTCGCGCAGAGCGGGCTCTACCCCGCCAACTGTCGGCTGCTCGACGCCACCGAAGCGATGATCACCGGCGCCAACGATGAAGGAGACGCGCA
>JAPSGP010000070.1 GCA_031177445.1 Acidimicrobiia bacterium | reverse complement strand
CCGCACCGGCACCCCGAGCCGTTGACCGGCATTCCTCAGGAGGCGCCGTACGGGTGGCGTTCGGTGCACATGTTGGTGCGAATCGAGGTGCGTCGGTGCCCGCCCGACGAGCTGATGGAAGGTTCGTAGCTGGCGCTCGATCTCGGCGCCGACGGCCGCGCCATCCTCGGTCGACACGACGGTGTAGCGCTCGTGCCACGAGCCCTCGCGGTACTCCCACTCACCGAGATCGAGGTGCAGCCCGACACTGAGCTCGTGTCGCCGTCTCGCATACCCGGCCGCCTCCGCCGCTGCCTGTGCCCGCACCATCAGCGTCGCCGAGGTGACGATCCCGGATTCGTGCGCGCGGATCACGCCTCGGTTCACACCCTCGGCCAGCCCGAAGTCGTCGGCGTTGACGATCAGCACCCGTTCCGGCGTCACAACTCCAGCCTGTCCGCGAGCACGAGTGCCTCGCCGATCCAGTCGCGCGCGTGCTCGGCAGGTGCAGACCACCCGCGCGCCCAGCCGAGCCATTGCAGTGCAAGATGGAGCTGGCACCGGTCGAGGTCGACGAGCATCTGATCGAGTGGTGCAACCCGGCCCCCGTCTTCGGCCAGGCCGGCGCGGTACGACTCGACGAGGAGCTCACGCGTGGCGCCGTCCCAGCCGGCCGACAGCGCGGCCAGGTCGAGCAGACCAGGTCCGGTCGCGGCCATCTCCCAGTCGATCGGGCACACGCGAGGCTCGGTCAGGCTCAGGTCGACCAGGATGTTCGACGGATAGAACTCGCCGTGCACGAGCGTCACCGGAAGTTCGGTCAGCGAGTCGACCACCGCGTCGTAGCGTGCGAGCGCTGCGAGCAGCATCGGCGCGCGGTGGTCGGGAGATTCCGTCAGCCGGTCGCGAGCCCGATCGCACCACAGCGCGAACCACTCCGAGTCGCACTCGAGCAGGAACGGGTTGGCGGCTCGTAACTGTGCCATCTGGCCGGCGAAGCGAGCGTGGAACCTTCCGAGCCAGGCGGCCACCGCGCCCCAGACGTCGAGCTCGCCCACCTGCCACAGCTCGACCCCGGGGACCTTCTCGAGGAAGAGCCAGCGCCGCGGTGGATCCGTCTGTGAGACGGCGGCGTAGCAGCGGGGCCCGATGGCGGCCGGCGTCAGGATCCGCCGGTAGGTGTCGATGTCTCGGCGCGGCTCGTACAGGAAGCGCGGCTTGCTCCCGCGGGCATCGTCGTGCAGCCGATCCCACGCCAGGTCCTTGAAGATCAGCGCCACCTCGCCGCCGTCGTCGAAGGTCAGCTCGAGCTCCTCGAGCGGGAAGCTAGTGGCGTACCGGTACGGTCGGCGGACGAGCGACGCGACGCTCCGGTGCTCGAAGGTGGGAGCAAGGATCGCGAGGAGCGCCTCGTCGTCGGGTGCGGCGATGCTGGTCACGTCGCGACCCGTTCGAGCAACTCCGACAAGACGCGGTCGGAGTCGAGGTACTCGCGTGCGATGTCCCGCGCCGCCGCACGATGGTGGGCGTAGTCGCGGCGCATCGCGTCGACGGCGGCAAGGACGTCGTCGCCGTCGGTGAACGCGAACAGGCCCGCGCCCGTCGGGAGGCGGCGGCCGAAGCCGGTGTCCTGGGCGAGCACCGGACGGCCGGAGGCGAGATAGCAGGCGCTGCGATCGCTGAACCAGCCCACCCGTGAGACGACATACCCGCTCTTGGCGATGCCGAACTCTGCCCACGAAGACTGCACGAAGCGCCGGTACTCGTCCGGGCTTGACGCGACGGTGTCGGGGTCGACCAGCTCCCAACCATGTTCCCGGAGCGCGGCGATGTCCTTCATGTCGCCGTCGTGGATGGCGAGCGCCAGGCGGAATTGGGCGTCAGTCCGTCTCGGGAGGTCGAAGAGCGGCCGCAGCGAGTGCGCCTTCTGCCCGTAGCGAACTCCTTGATGCTCGATCGACCCGTAGCCCCGCCAGTGGGCGACCGTCGTCAGCGCGTCACCGTGCCGGTGCTCGGCCACCGGCCATTCATCGAGCACGACCGGGGGAAGGGTCGGGATCCACGCGCGGCCACACGACGGGACCGGGCAGCCCGATTCGCCGATGGCGTCGGCGATGGAGACGAAATGCGTGTGCGCGTCGAAGCGCATGTCGACACCGGCGACCGAGTGCCAGAGCTGGACGAACGCGGGATCGAGGTCGACGTACACCCGGATGTCGACGTGATCGAGCACGTCGGGTTCCGACAACATTCCGGACACGTTCAGGAGGACGTCGGCGTGTCGCGCTGCCGCGCGCAGCTGCGGACGCGTCATCCCGAGGATCTCGTTCTGATCGGGCCCGACGATCGCCCACCGTCCGCCGAGCCCGAATCGATGCATGACGTCCGAGATGTACCGCGCGCCGGCCGAGTCGGCGGGGCGCGGGTGGTCGATCGGCTCGACGAACCGCACGTCGCACCCCAGCCGACGGAGCCCGAGGAGGAACTGCAGCACGGCCCACGTCGCGCCGCCTTGATGCGGCGTCGCCGCGATCATGCCGCTGACGATGACGGAAGCCGCGGTCATCGTGCGCGTCGGTAGGCTCGCTCGATGGTCCACGCGAGAGCGCGCCGGGGTAGGAATGGGCGGCGACATCGATCATGACCGGCACGATCGCGATCGCCGGTTCGCTCGCCCAGCGCCCCCATCACGGTGGCCACACGTGGGTGTTCCTCCAGTACCTCCTCGGATTCCGTCGACTCGGCTGGGACGTGCTGTTCATCGACCGGCTCGAGCCCGAGATGTGCCTCGACGAGTCTGGTCGCCCAACCGCGCTGCAGCACTCCGCGAACCTGCGCTACCTCACGAGCGTGATGGAGCGATTCGGGTTGGAGGACTCCTGGGTGCTGCTGTTCGACGATGGGCGCGAGGTCGTCGGCGTCGACCGTGCCGCCACGATCGAGCGGCTCCGGCACTCCTCGTTCCTGCTGAACGTCATGGGCTTCCTGGACGACGACGAGCTCCTGGCGGCGACACCGCGCCGCGTCCTGCTCGACATCGACCCGGGCTTCGGCCAGATGTGGCGCGCCCTCGGCTTGCACGACCTCTTCGTCGGTCACGACGACTACGTGACGATCGGCGAGAACATCGGACAACCGGACTGCGCGATCCCGACCGGGGGCATCGACTGGATCACGACGAAGCAACCGGTGGTGCTCGAGGAGTGGCCGGTCGCTCGCGCGACCGTGCGGGACCGTCGTATCACGAGTGTGGGGAGTTGGCGTGGGCCGTTCGCGCCGATCGAGTACGAGGGAGTCACGTACGGGCTTCGCGTCCACGAGTTCCGTCGCTTCTTCGGGCTGCCCGCTCGTTCCTCGGCGACGTTCGAGGTCGCGCTCGACATCCACGAAGCGGAGTCGGGTGACCTCGCGGCACTGACGGAGAACGACTGGGTTCTCGTCGACCCACGTGTGGTCGCCGCCGACCCCGGACGGTACCGCGAGTACATCCGGGGGTCGGCCGCCGAGCTCATGATCGCGAAGAACATGTACGTCGAGACGCGCAGCGGATGGTTCAGCGATCGCAGCATCTGCTACCTCGCCAGCGGCCGGCCGGTCCTGGCGCAGGACACCGGGCTGGAGGGCTTGGTACCCACCGGTGCCGGGCTCCTCACCTTCACCACCCTCGAAGAGGCCGCGGCCGGGGTCGAGGCGATCCTGGGCGACTACACGCGGCATGCCCGAGCAGCGCGGGCCACGGCCGAGGATCATTTCTCGTCCGATCGCGTGCTGTCCCGCCTGCTCGATCGGCTCGGAGTGAAGGCCACGTGACGCCGGTCGTCGTCGGTGGGGCCTTGGCGAACAAGGCGGGGAGCGGCGGCGAGGCGTGGGTGCGGATGAGTTGGGTGCGCGGGTTGCAGCGACTCGGGCTCGACGTCTGGTTCGTCGAGGAGCTCGCGACCCACGACGACGACGCGGTCGACTACTTCCGGACCGTGACCCGGCAATTCCGTCTCCAGGACCGGGCGTGTCTCCTGGTCGGCGGCGAAGCGCAGGTCGGTCCGCCGATCGACGACGTCGTCGCGCTTGCTTCGTCGTCGACGCTCGTCAACATCAGCGGCCACCTGCGCCACCCGCAGGTGTTCCCGGCCTTTCGCCGGCGGGTGATGATCGACATCGATCCGGGGTTCACGCAGATCTGGCACGCCCAGGGCGCTGACGCCGGCGTGGAAGGTCACGATCTGCACTTCACGATCGCCGAGAACATCGGCGGCGAGGGCTGCTCCATCCCGACGGGTGGGACCCACTGGCATACCGTGCGCCAGCCGGTGGTCCTCGAGGACTGGCCGGTCGTTCAGCCGACCGCAGCCGGCCGGTTCACCACCATCGCCAACTGGAGAGGGCCGTTCGGGCCGGTCGAGTTCGGCGGACACACCTACGGCCTGAAGGTGCACGAGTTCCGCAAGTTCATCGAGCTGCCACGACGATCGGCGCAGCACTTCGAACTGGCGCTGAACATCCATCCCGACGACGGACGCGACCTGCGCGCGCTGCTGGAGCACGGGTGGGACATCGCCGACCCGAACGCGGCTGGCGCCGACCCGGACACGTTCCGTCACTACGTCCAGCGTTCCGGCGCCGAGTTCTCCGTCGCGCAGGGGATTTACGTCGACACGAACAGCGGATGGTTCAGCGACCGGACCACTCGGTACCTCGCCTCCGGTCGGCCGGCGCTCGTGCAGGACACCGGGTTCAGCCGGTTCGTCCCGTCGGGCGACGGGTTGATCGGTTTTCGCAGCCTCGGCGAGGCGGTTGCCGGCGCCGACCGGATCGCGGCGGACCACGGTGGGCACTGCGAGGCGGCGCGCGCCCTGGCGGAGCAGTACTTCGACTCCGATCGGGTGCTCGCCCGGTTCTGCGACGAGGCCGGGATCTCGGGGTGAAAGGAGGCGCATCAGCCGTCGCCGTCAGCGGATCCGCTTCAAGAAGCCCCCGGGGTTGAACGTCAGCGCGAGCTTCTCCATCGTCGGGTCGGAGGCGAACTCGCGATGCATCGCGAGGATGCCCTTGATCGCCTCCGCCGGCCCCGGCCCCATGCCGGTCCACACCGGGTGACCGTTCGTGATCGTGTCCTCGAGCACGATGTAAGAGCCGACCGGGACCAGCGGCGAGTAGGCCTCGAAGGCGGTCATCAATCGTTGTCGGTTCGCCAGTCCGAACAGGACGAGCGCGCGTGCAGGCTCACCGACGAGCTCTCGCACCTGTTCGACCACGGCATCGTCGACCATGTCGCCGGCGAGGTAGGTGATGCGGGGATGCTCCGGCAGTTTCGGCGCCGCCTCGACGTCGATCGAGACGACACGCCCGTGGCCCACGAGGTCGCAGACCGAGGCAAGGAAGAAGGTACGGCCTCCGCCCCCGGTGTTCGTCTCCACGATCCAATCGGGTCGGACGGTGGCGATCAGCTCCTGGTACACCACGAGGTCGGTCGGGTTCTTCGGGACCGAGCGCCCCAACCACTTGGTCTGACGCCAGGCGAAGCTGCGCCAGAACGCGTCCGTGAACTCGAGCTTCAGGTCCTCGGGGATCGGAGCCGGCTGCTCCGGGTGACGGTCGGCGGCGATGCGCTGGCCGCGCTTGAAGAGCTCGATGGCGGTGTGGCGGCGGGCCCGGGTCCGCCGGGCGCCGTCGAACATGCTCCCGACGAAGTGGATGGGCTTCCCCGGTCCTCGGAACGGACGACCTCGGAGCTCCGAGTAGTGCTCGTGGTACGAGGCCAGGAGCACGCTCCGTTCGTCGGAGTCCGGGGCGTTGGTCGTCGTGCCGCCGTGCGCTTGGTGAAACGAGCCCTCACCGAGGATGCTCGCCACGGTCACGTCGGGCGCGGCGCCGATGCGCTCGTAGAGGTCGAGGTTGGCGAAGCCGCCGCCGGGCATGGAGAACGACTCATCCATGCTGCCGAACTGTTCGAGCAGGCGGCGGGGGACGAAGATGCAGTTGCTCTCCCAGAGGCCGTCGAACCAATCGCGCTCGCCGATGAAGTGCCCGATGTCGAACAGGCGGTAGCCGTCGGCGGGCCAGTCGATCTGCGCGAACAGCCGGTCCTCGTAGTCCTGGTCGTATCCCTGGCGCAGGGTGTCGGGCTGTTGGCCCGGCCCGACGTACCACTGTTGCGTCGCCACCAGCGCCGGGTCGTAGACGTCCATTGCCATCGTGCCGAACCGCAGCACCCTCGGTGTGAGCACGTGAGCGCCGTCGATCATCAGCGCGATCGCGTTGCCGAGGCTCGCCTTGATGCCGTGATTGAGCGCCCGCACCGGCGACGGCGTCGCCTCCTCGCCGAGATCGATGTAGGTGAACTCGGGCCCGAAGCTCCGCACGTACTCGGCACCGAGCCTCTGGTCCTCGGCTGACCCGTTCTCGACCACGATGACCTCGTAACCGAGCTCGTCGATCTCGCGCTGGTAGGCGCGCGACAGCGAATGGAGCGTGCGCTCGGCCTCGCGTCGCATGTTGTAGAAGACGATGACGACGGACAGGTCGAGCTCTCCTCCGGTCAGTGCGGGAGCGAGTGGCGCATGACGACCCGGGCTCGCCCGCGCGACCCGAGGGCGAGCGGCGTGATCCGGCTGCAGCTTGCGCCAGGCTGCACTCGCCCAGTCGACGCGCTCGATCGGATCGTCGACACCGAGCTGGGAGCGGAACTCGTCGACCGCGCGCCGCGCGTCCGTGAGCCCGTAGTCGCCCACGATCACGTAGCCGCCGACGGCGAGATGCCCGTAGAGCTCTTCGAGCGCAGCTCGTGTCGCCTCGTAGGTCTGCGTCTCGATGCGTGCCAGCGCCACGTGCTCGATCAGTGCATCCGCGAGCGCGGTCGAGACCTCCCCCTGGAGGAAGCGCACGCGTGCATCGAGCAAGCCGAAGCGGTCGAAGCCCTCCCGCACGAGGTTGAGCTCGGCCGAGCCGCTGAACTCGTCGGCGACCCAAACCTGGCGATCGTCGAGCTCGTAGGCCTCGAGGTACCCGCGCTGGAAGATCGCGCCGCCGCCTCGCAGGGTGCCGCACTCGACGAGGTCGCCGTCGACCGACTCCTCGCGGATGCGGTCGAGGCAGCGTTCGAGGTGCTCGAGCCGGACGCGTCCCATCTCGGTGTAGGGGAGGATGGTCCCATCGGCGCCGTTCGAGGTCCCGGCGCGACGCGCCGCCACCAGGCGGTTGAACTCGTTCCGAAGCTGCCGCGGGGGGTCGTGCAGGACGCGTGTCTCGGGCGAGTGCCCGTTCGCGAGGCAGTCGAGGACGTATTGCAGGCGCACTTCGTTCTCGAGGTAGTGCTCGTCGAGCAGCGCTCCTTTCAGGAGTGCGAGGTATCGGCGGGCAGCCCGCTCCGCGCGCGTGGCGCCGTCGTATCCGACCGAGCTCACGACGTCCATGCCGCGGTCCAGGTTCCCGAGCGGTTCCTCCACGGGAACGGCTCGTCGGGAACTTCGTGGCCCAGGAACTCGCACAGCGGCTCCCAGCCGTCACCGGCGGTGATGTCGATCACGAGCAGGTCGTCGGGCCGGTCGGCGAAATAGGAGCGCACCCGCGCGATGTGCTGGTGGTACATCGCGGTCCAGTGCTCCCGGTCGATCTCGAGGAAGTTGCCCGTGTACCGACCGAGCGCGTGCTGGGACCGGTTGTACTCCACGTGACGTTCGCGGCTGTCGAGCCAGTCCTCGAGCGGGCGAGTGGTGAGGATGAACCGGCTCCCGGGGTACTGACCATCGGCGAGGTCGAAGTGATAGCTGAGCAGTCCGATGTCGGAGAACGCGACGTAACGGGGGTCCAGGTACGTCAGGAGCGGCTTGCCGTCTTCGATGGCGCGCTGCACGGCGAGGCGGGTCTCGGGGCCGCCGAAATGCAGGCTCGAGTACCCGAGCGTCTCGAGCGCCTCGTGCAGCGAGACGGTCGCGGTCTTGTTCAGGCCGATGCCGAAGATCTTTCCTGCGGTTCGCACTACGGGATGTACCTCCGTGCTCAGAGCGTGAGGCTGTTCATGCGGATGAAGGGCTCGGCGCGCCAATCGGGTAAGAACGAGCGATCGAGCACCTTGCGGAACGTCGCGAGCTTCGAGTCGACGCCCAGCAGCTCGAACTCCTCCTGCTGCCGGAGCAGGTGGAACAGCTGGGCGACCGAGTGCAGCTGCACGTCGTCGACGAAGAGCACCCCTCCCTCGCGCAACATCAGGTTGAGGTAGCAGAAGTCGACGAACACCGCCGGCCAGCCGTGGTTGCCGTCGATCAGCGCGGCGTCGAGCCGCTGGCCGGAGTCGGCGAGCCGCGGCAGCGCGAGCTCGGACCGTTCGCGGTGGAAGCGGAGCGGATCGATCGGAATGCCCCGCGCGTCGGCCTCTTTGCGCACGCGCTCCTCGAGTGCGTGGTCGGGCGCGATGCTGATCAGCTCATGGGGTTCGAGGCACAGGAACAACAGGGTCGTCGCCCCCGCGCCGGTCTCGGCGATCGCAGGCGTGCCGAGCGAGGCGATCTCGCCGACGAGCCGGTCCGCGATCTGGCGGTTCAGGCCGCCGACCTGCGGCACTCCGCCCCAGATGTGGAGCTTCGGCAGGTTCGCGAGCAAAGAGTCGATCCGTTCGAGGGTCGCGTTCGTCATCGCAGCGCTCCATGAGTCGGCGGACGATCGGTTGGGTGATGCGGGCGGTTGCCGTCCTGGTCCCCGTCGTGGCGGTCGTGGTCATCGTGGCCAGCACCCGGGAGGAGGCGGCGCGGTCCACGCAGGCAACCGACGTGCGCAACGGGCGCGTGTTCATCCAGGACAATCTCTGGAGCACCGAGACCGAGCAGTACGCGGTCTGGGTCGCTCCGGACGGCACGCCGTTCGCGGGCAAGCGAGCGCGCGGCGGCGGCGCGTGGCGCATCGAGAACCTCGGCGCGCTGCCGGGCAACCCGCTGGCGGCGCCGACCGAGAACGACGAGCACAACGTCTATGCGATCGCGGTCGACGGACGCGGCTACGTCCACGTCATCGGCAACATGCACAACGGCCCGCTCCGCTACATCCGCTCGCGCCGGCCTCGGGACCTCGCGAGCTGGGAGACTGGCCGGCTTGCCGAGCCGGCCACCAGCGTGACCTATCCGCGGCTGGTCGCGCTCCCGGACGGGACCCTGCTGTTCTGGCGCCGGGAGTCGACGTCGGGCGCGGGCGTGATCCTGCTCGACGCACTCGGCCCCGGCGCCGACCAGTGGGAGCACATCGGAGCCGTGCTCGACGGGACGACCACGGGCGAGATCCCGTACGTGCACGACGTCGCCGTCGATCCGCGATCGGGCGTCATCCACCTCATGTTCGAGTGGCGCGCCGGGCGTGACGTCGCCACGACGAACGACGTGGGCTACGCGCGTTCGGGCGACGGCGGGCGCTCCTGGGAGACGAGCGCACGACGGGAGCTCGCGCTGCCGATCACGCACCGCACCGCGGAGGTGGTCCTGGACACTCCGCCGTCGGGTTCCGGGCTCGTCAACGACGGCGGGCTCACCGTTGCCGCCGACGGTCGGCCGCACGGAGCCGTCGTGCTCGACCGGACCGGTGGCAGACGCACGATCGTGCACCTGTGGCGCGGCCGCGCCGGCTGGCGCCGTGAGGACCTCGACGGCTCGACGGTCGGCTGGCGGCCCGGCATCGCCGGCACCCGCGACGGGAAGGTGTGGCTCCTGGGCGCCCAGGACGACCACCTGGTCGCGGTCGACGTCACGAACGGTGCCGCCGGCGCGCAGCGCACGTTCGGGTCGGTACCCCGTCGATGGGAGGTGAGCTACGACACGCAGGCCCTTGCCCGTCACGGTCGTGTCGAGATCCTGGTCCCCGAAGGACGCAGACCCCTCGTGGTGACTGCTCCGATCTGAGCTCGCCTTCAGCGCGCCGCGGCTGATCATGTCGGCGCAACCAGCGACGTGCCGCGGCAGTGGTATTCGACGATGTCGCGCCGGTAGTAGGGCGGCGCGCGCAGTGGATCGACCCCGTGTTTCCAGCCGTACTTGTAGCGATGACCCTGCAGCAGCCACTCGTAGTGCGGGTCGACGGATGCGGTCGTACGGCGGAAGTGGGTGACGTGAGCCGCGGGTACCGGGGACAGCTCGATGCCGCGCTCCCAGGCACGGTGCCAGTAGTCGGTGTCCTCGCAGTACGCCGGGTTGAATCGCTCGTCGAACGGGCCGATCTCCCGGTAGACGGCGATCGTCATCATGAAGCACCAGCCCGAGGTTCCGCCCTGATCGGGTTGGCGGAAGCCGAGGTCGTCGCCGTGGTCGGTATAGGGGAAGGCGATCCGGCGCCCGGTCGTGACCGCTTCGACGAGCGCCTCGTCCCAGCCCGGCTCCACGAGGCAGTCGCTGTTCAGCACGGCGACGAGTGGCGCCCGCGCCATGTGGATTCCCGTGTTCCAGGCGGTGGCGACGCCTCGGTTCTCGTCGAAGCGATGCACGGACGCAGCGAGTGGTCGCTCGTGGGGCGAGCCATTGTCGATCACGATCACCTCGGTGGGCACACGCGCGACCTCCCAGACCCGATCGACGGTGCGCACGGCCATGTCGGCAAGCTCGGGAGTCCGGCTCCAGACGGGGATCGTGACGGTGACCTGCGGAGTGAGCTCCGGAGCGTGCTGCTCGGTCGGTGGTGGCGCAGGCGAGGGTGAGGCCGCGATGCGGGGACCGGCGGTGTCGTGGCCGATGACGTCGAGGACACCCTTGGCGTTGTGCGCCGAGAACACGTCGCGATAGCACCGGTGGAGCTCCTCGAAGCGGGGATCGTTCATCTCCGCGACCGCCTCGAGCTCTGCCTCGAGCTCGCGCACCCGTCAGCAACCTATT
>JAPSGP010000069.1 GCA_031177445.1 Acidimicrobiia bacterium | reverse complement strand
GGACGATGCTCGACTACGGCGGGCACGGCGATCTGGAGTCGCGGCTCGCGTGCGCGTTCATCGCTGACGCGATCGCCGATCTCGGTGCCCGGCTCATTGCCCGCGACGACACCTGGGGTGTCGCTCCTGGCCTGCTCGCGCCGGCGCGCGACTTCCTCGTCGCCCACCGAGCGCCCGAGTTCCTCGAGGCGCTCGCCGACGAATTGCCACGTCGTGGCAGCGGCCCCACCCATCTCTCCGACGACTTCCAGTTGGTGAGCGAGACCTTCCACCGCTTCGCCGAGGAGAAGATCCGGCCCGTCGCCGAGCACGTGCACCGCACGAACGACGACATCCCGGAGGACGTGATCGCCGGTCTCGCCGAGATCGGGGGGTTCGGGCTGTCGGTCCCCGAGGAGTACGGCGGGTTCGCGTCCGGCGGCGAGCACGACTACCTCGGGATGGTGGTGGCGACCGAGGAGCTGTCCTGGGGCTCCCTCGGGGTCGGGGGCTCGCTGATCACCCGGCCCGAGATCCTCACCCGCGCGATCGTCCAGGGTGGCACGGAGGAGCAGAAGCGGCGCTGGCTCCCGCGCATCGCCACCGGCGAGCTCATGGTCGGCGTGATGGTCACGGAACCCGACTTCGGTTCCGATGTCGCGAACATCAAGGTCGCGGCCACGCCGACCGACGGTGGTTACCTGGTCAACGGAGTCAAGACGTGGGCGACCTTCGCCGGACGCGCCAACGTCCTCATGCTGCTGGCTCGCACCGACCCCGATCGTGGCGCCGGGCACCGCGGCCTGTCGCTGTTCGTGGTGGAGAAGGAGCCGGCTCCCGGCCATGCGTTCTCCTTCGAGCAGCCTGCCGGCGGCAAGGTCGAGGGCCGGGCGATCGACACCATCGGCTATCGCGGGATGCACTCCTACGAGGTCGCCTTCGACGACTGGATCGTGCCCGCCGAGAACCTGGTCGGCGAGGACGCGGGACGCGGCCGGGGCTTCTATCTCCAGATGGAGGGTTTCGAGAACGGCCGGCTGCAGACCGCGGCGCGCGCAGTCGGGCTCATGCAGGCGGCGTTCGAGGCGGGGCTCGCGTACGCCGAGGAGCGCACGGTCTTCGGCAAGCCCGTGTTCGACTATCAGCTGTCGAAGGCGAAGCTCGCCCGCATGGCCGCGCTCATCCAGGCCGGCCGCCAGTTCGCCTACGACGTCGCCCGCCGGATGGCCAAGGGCGAGGGGACGTTGTCGGCCTCGATGGTCAAGGCGTACGTGTGCCGGACCGCGGAGTGGGTCACACGCGAGGCGATGCAGCTCCACGGCGGCATGGGGTACGCGGAGGAGTTCCCGGTCTCCCGCTACTTCGTCGACGCCCGGGTACTGTCGATCTTCGAGGGCGCCGACGAGACGCTGTGCCTGCGGGTCATCGCCCGCCGCCTCGCCGAGCAGGCACTCGAAGCCACCGCCTGATTGCCAGACCAACCGCCGGCCGCCGCCCGGCCCCGGCCGCTCGCGCACGTCCCGGTCCACACGGTGCTCGTCGTGGTGGTCCTGGGCGTGCTCGTCTACCTGATCCTGCCCGAGTTGGGGAAGTTGCCGGAGGCGTGGCGCGCGATCCGCCACGCCGACGCCGCCTGGCTCGTCGTCGCCGCCGTCGCGACCGGGGCGATCTTCATCGCCGGCGGCGTGCAGCTCATCGGTGCGACGAGCGCGCACGTGGCACTCGCGCGCGCTGCCACCGCGCAGGTGGCGGCATCGTTCGCGAACAAGCTGACCCCGGCGAGCGTCGGCGGGCTGGGCGTGCGCGTGCGGTTCCTGCAGCGCTGCGGGCTCGCCGCGCCCGATGCGGTTGCCAGCACCGCGCTCGATTCGGTCGCGGGCGGCATCGTCCACTTCGCCTGGTTCCTGCTCGCGCTCGTGTTCGCGGGCTCGAACGCGTTCGACAACGACGTGACGCTTCCCGACGGCTGGGTCCTGCTCGCGATCGCGGTCGTCGTGTTGTCGGCGACGGGGGTGGTCGCATTCCTCCCCGCCGCCCGCCGCTGGCTCGTCGAACGGGCCCGGCCGGCGCTGTCGGACCTGGTGGCAACGATGCGGCGGCCGGCCAAGGCGACCGAGCTCCTCGGCGGCGCGGTCGCGCAGACCGGCTGTTACCTGGTCGTGTTCGGCGCGTCGCTCGCCGCCGTCGACGCGGGGACGCCGATCGGCACGATGATGATCGTCTATCTCGGGGGCTCCACGATCGCCGCCGCCGCCCCGACGCCGGGCGGGCTGGCAGCGGTGGAGGCGGCGCTGGTCGCCGGGCTCACCGCCACCGGGACACCCACCGACCTCGCGGTCGCGGGGGTGCTCGTCTTCCGGACGCTCACCTACTGGGGGACGCTGATCCCGGGCTGGCTCGCGATGCGGGGCCTGCGGCACCGTGGCCTGCTGTGAACGTGCATCAGCTCGCGGGC
Source organism: Acidimicrobiia bacterium (assembly GCA_031177445.1). Taxonomy (GTDB): domain Bacteria; phylum Actinomycetota; class Acidimicrobiia; order IMCC26256; family JACDBD01; genus JAPSGP01. Next base: position 8,400 of record JAPSGP010000069.1, on the reverse strand, counting down.
GGTTCCGGCGTCGGCTCGTCGCGGCCGATCTCACGGGCTTCGCGGCGGGCGTCGTCGAGTGCATCGAGGCGCTCGTGCAGCCGGCGGATGCCGTCGTCGGTGGCGTCGAAGGACGGGCTGGTCATGTCGATCGCGATCGCCTGTACGCGGCGAGCGAGCTTCTCGCTCTCGACGATCCGCCACTTGAGCTCGAGGAGCGCCTTGTGGCGTGCACCGTCGGGGAGCTGCGACGCGGCTACGAGCTCGCGATCGATGGTGAGCGCCTCGGCGTGCAGTTCCTCGGTCAGCGACACCAGTTGGTCGACCGGTGCGCCGCGGGCGCCGACGCGGGCGACCGTCTGACGCGTCTCGTCGACAGAGCGGTGCAGCCGCCGGTGCAGGTCGGCCGCCTCGCTCTGGGCGGTCGACCACCCGCGGGGTACGCCACGATGCCGCCGCTGGAGTCGCCAGGCGACGAGCCCTCCGAGCGTTGCGCCCGCGAGCACCACGGCGACCAGGGCGGCCTCCATGAGGCGGGCGATCAGCCGGTGTCGGCGCTCCGGCTCATACCGGCGCGCTCGCCCCGGGTGAGGAACTTGGTCGCCATCTTGCGACTCGCCTCGTCGATCATCTCGTCGCCGAACATCACCGCGCCCTTGCGCTCGCCCGGATCCCCTTCGGTGGTCGCCTTCTCGTACGCCTCGAGGATGTCGATGGCCCGGTCGAACTGCTCCTGGGTGGGCGTGAACACCTCGTTGATGACGGTGACCTGGTCGGGGTGCAGGGCCCACTTCCCGTCGTAGCCGAGGATGCGGGTGCGCATCGCGTAGTCGCGCAGCGCGTCGAGCTCGCGGATCTTGAGGTAGGGCCCGTCGATGACCTGGAGGCCGTTGGCCCGTCCGGCCATGAGGATCTTCGAGAACACGTAGTGGAAGTGGTCTCCGGGGTACTCGGCGACCTGCACCCCGCCCGTCAGCACCGGCATCTCGGTGGACGCGGCGAAGTCGGCGGGGCCGAAGATGATCGTCTCGAGGCGGGGCGAGGCGGCACAGATGTCGTCGACGTTGATGAGGCCGCGCGCGGTCTCGATCTGCGCTTCGATGCCGACCTGGGACTTGCGCCCGGTCGTGAGCTCGATCTGGGTGAGGAGCAGGTCGAGCGCCTGCACCTCGGCCGCCGACTGCACCTTCGGCAGCATGATCTCGTCGAGGCGGTCCGACGCGTTCTCCACCACGTGGACGACGTCGCGGTAGGTCCACTGCGTGTCCCACGCGTTGACCCGCACGCACAGCACCGTGTCACCCCAGTCGAGGTCGTTGATCGCCTTGACGACCTTGTCGCGCGCGGGCTCCTTCTCCAGCGGCGCCACCGCGTCCTCGAGGTCGAGGACGACCATGTCGGCGCCGAGGTTCGGCGCCTTGCCCAGCATCTTCTCGCTGGAACCGGGAACAGACAGGCACGAGCGGCGGGGCAGGTTGCGGGAGCGCTCAGACATGCCTCCGAGCGTACCGATACGCTGCGCACATGTCCCATTCCGCCCCGGTGCGGACACTCCACCCGCTCGGCGACGGCGTGTACGTCTGGCTCCAGCCGGGGGGCGAGGCGGGCGTGAGCAACGCCGGCGTGGTCGTCGACGACGACGGCGTCACGATCGTCGACACGCTCATGGTGCGGTCGCAGTGGGAGCCGTTCGCGGCGGCAGTCGCCGAGCTCGGACTCCCGGTGCGGCGCATGATCCTCACCCACAGCCACATCGACCACGTCGGCGGCACCAAGGCGTTCCCGCACGCCGGCGTGTACGCGTCCCCCCAGACGAGCGCGGTGCTCGACCAGGCGATGCCGATCGATGCGTACAAACGATTCATGCCCGCGTTCGAGGACGAGTTCGACGACCTCGCCGAGCTCGGCACTCGTCCGGCCACTCACGAGATCGACGGCGCGGCCGCGCTCACCAACCGCATCGAGGTGATGACCGCGAGCGGGCACACCGACGGCGACGTCATCGTGCTCGTCCCCGACGCCGACGTGTGCTTCGCCGGCGACCTGTGCTTCTTCGGCGTCACGCCCCTGGCGTTCCAGGGCGACCCCGCCACCTGGGCGGCGATGCTCGACGCCGTCGTCGAGCTCGCCGACACGATCGTCCCCGGGCACGGCCCGATCGGGGGCGAGACCGAGGCCCGAGAGCTGCAGGCCTACCTGCGGGCGTGCGTCGAGGCCGGCGGCGATGCGTCGGCGATCCCGTCCGGTCCATGGGACTCGTGGCTCGAGCGCGAGCGCGACGCCATCAACGTGGAGCGGGCGGTCCAGATTGCCGAGGGCCGCCGCGCCGACATGCCCGCATCGATGCTGAAGGCGATCGGCCTGGCGTAACACTGGGCGGCCGCAGGGGCAGGTCGGTGCCGGCGAGTTTGAACGAGCAAGCGAACGGAGAACAGTCTGAGTCCGCCGTCGACCTGCCCCTGCGGCCGCTAATACGTGCCACCGAGTTTGCTGTGGTCCCAGGTGACGACCTTCTCCGGCTTCACGACGATGACGGCGCGCTTCCTCGCCTGGGCCGCGACGGCCTCGCGCACGAGGTCGTTGTCGGCGATGCCCCAATAGCGCTGCTGAACGCGTAGGCCGTACGGCAGCACATCGTCGAAGTCTTCGATGATCTCGGCGCGCCCGGTGATCGACACCCCCTTGAGCTCCTCGTACGTGTCGCCCGTCGCCACGAGGACCGTGAGGCGCGGATCGCGTCGCAGGTTGACGACCTTCTGCGACTTGGCGAAGGTCCAGAACGCGACCTCGCCGTTGTCGACGATGTACCACATGGTGACGAGGTGCGGCGTGCCGTCGGCGTTGATCGATGCCACGTGGAGGTCGCGGCCGTGTTCGAGGAACGCCTGCGCCTCCTCGTCCGTCATCTTGATCTGATCACGCTTGCTCGGCATTCGTCTCCCCTAGATCGTTGCGCGACCCTATCGCCGGACCCCGATGCGCGATCCCGGACGCACTACCTTTCCGGCCGTGGCGAGCGACCCCGATCCCACACTCGAGCTCTCGAGCCTGCGTGGTGTGACGCGCACGCTCGACGACTGGTCGACGATGTTCCACCTCTGCCTCGTGATCCTGCCCGACCGGCCCGAGGCCTCCCGCTGGGTCCCGGTGGCTCGCCGCATCTTCCGCACCTTCGGCGACGCCGACTGTCGCACCGCGTTCTGCGTGACCGGGCCGCGGGCGATCGCAGAACGCATCCTCGGCGATGCCACGTCCGACAGCTTGGTGTTCGTCGACCCCGGCCGCGCACTGGTCAAGAGCCTCGGCCTCGAGCGGCTGCCGGCGTTCGTCCACCTGCGACAGGACACCTCGCTCGTCGTGGCGGCCGAAGGCTGGGACCCGCGTGAGTGGCAGCGCGTCGCCCGCGAGGTCGGCAAGGTGCTGGCGTGGACCGTCCCCGAGGTCGCCGGCGCCGGCGATCCGGCCCCGACACCCGGATGGCCCGCCGAAATACCCCGCTGACCAGGGGCGCCGTGCGAAGCTGGCATTGCTCGAAGTGCTGGTCTAGCCTGCCCCCGACCCGGATGTCCCCTTTGGAGACTTCCGGTTTTGTTATTGGAGCAAGGTTCCGCACGGGCGGGGGCAGGGGACCTGTTCAGCCAGGACCGACGACGGCGAGAGCCTAGGGAGTCCCAACTTGAACCTCCGGCCTGTCCGGATCTCAGCGGCGGCGATGATCGGACTGGCGGTCACGCTCGCGGCGCCCGCCTTCGCACCCGCTGCTCCTATCGGCGACCTCCAAGCCAAGAAGGCCGCGGTCGAAGCCGAGCTCGAGGCCCACGGCGCCAAGGTGGCCGCGCTGGGCGAGCAGCTCAACGCCGCCCAGATCCAGCTCGACGAAGCCAAGGACAAGATCGCCGACGCCGACGCCCGTACGCAGGCGGCCGAGCTCGAGACTCAGCGGCTCAAGACCCTGCTCAATGCACGGGCGGCGGAGATCTACAAGTCCGCCGGCGCCAACGGGCCGTTCGACGCGATCAACACGTCCGATGCCAACGACCTGACCGCGCACAAGAAGTACAGCCAGCTCGCCTCGGGCCGCGACGACGCGATCATCGACGCGCTGGCCGACGCCAAGGACGAGCTCGCGGAGCAGCGGGCCGCGGCCGAAGCGGCGCGCGAACAGGCCCAGAAGCAGAGCGACGAGCTCGGGGCCGCCCAGGCCGAGGCAAACGCGGCGAAGAAGGAGCAGCAACGGATCCTCGACGGCGTCGAGAGCGAGATCGCCGCCGCCATCGAGGCGGAGCGACAGGCGAAGCTGGAGCAGGAACGCGCCGCGGCCGCGGCCGCGGCTGCGGCCGCCCGGGCGCCCGCGGCGCCGAGCTCGAACGGCTCGAACGGCGGTGGGGGCGGTACCTCGGCGCCCAAGGTCGCCTCCGGACGCGGGCCCGCGTACGACGGGCCGGCGCCGAGCGCGAGTGGCGGGGCAGGCGCGGCGGTGGCGTACGCACAAGCGCAGGTGGGCAAGCCGTACTGCTATGCCGGCGTCGGCCCCGACTGCTACGACTGCTCCGGCCTCACGATGATGGCGTGGCGCCAGGGCGGGATCTCAATGCCGCACTACTCGGGCTCGCAGGGCTCGATGTTCCCGCGGGTGGCGATCAGCGATCTGCAGCCCGGCGACCTCGTCACCACCAGCAGCTGGCCGCAGCACGTCGGCATGTGGGTCGGCGGCGGGTTCGTGCACGCCACCCACACCGGCGACTACATCCGTTACGTCCCCGGCAGCGCCCGGGTCGTCGACGCGGTCCGCCCCGGCTAGTTCGGTTTCGTCAGGGGATGACGAGCATCCCCAGCTCGGCCTCCAGCTGCTGACGCGGCTTGGCACCGAGTGCCTTGCGCTCCAGCCGGCCGTTCCGGAACAGCCCGATGAGCGGGATGCTCTGCACCTCGTACTGCTGCGCGATTGCGGGATTCTCGTCGATGTTGATCTTGACGACCTTGTAGGAACCCTCGCGCATCGACGCGATCTGCTCGACCACCGGCGCGACCTGGTGACACGGCCCGCACCACGGAGCCCAGAAGTCGACGATGACCGGCACCTCGCTGCGCAGCACCTCGGCGTCGAAGTCGGCCGCGGTGACGCTCTTCACCGGGCCTTCGGGCGCGTCCGCGGGGACCGGAGCCGCGGGCCGGTCACCGCTCAGCACGGCGTCGAACCACGACCGCGCCTCCTGCACGCTCTCGAGCGCGACCTGGTGCGCCATCGGGTACTCCGAGTACACGAGCGGCACGCCCCGTGCTTCGAGCTCACGGGCGAGCTCGCGGGCGCGGGCGACGGGGATCAGCGGGTCCTGGGTGCCGTGCTGCATGAGGACCGGGATCTTGGCGGCTGCGTCCCAGTCGGCGTCGGCGAGCGCGGCCGGCGGCGCCGCCGGGGACATGGCGAGGACCGCGAGCGGGTGCGACCGGGCGCTCTGCCGCAGCCCCAGCGCGAGCGCGAGCCCGGCCCCCTGCGAGAAGCCGGCGACGATCGCCTCGTCGCGGGGCAGCCCGTGCTCGGCGGCGGCCTCGTCGAGGAGATCGTCGAGCTGGTCCAGGGCGGCGAGGAAGCCGCGGTCGAGCTTGTCGCCCGGCAGCCCGAAGTCGTACCACGCGAACCCAGGTGGGGCGGCCACCGGCCCCCGCGGCAGCACCGTGACGAAACGGCCCTCGGCGTCGAGATACGGGAGCAGGCCACCGAGGTCGCGCTCGTCGGCTCCGAAGCCGTGCACGAGGAGCATGAGACGCTCGGCTTCGCTCCCACGGATGATGTTGGTGATCAGCGGCATGAATGCTCCGGGTGATCGCGGCACGCGGCAAGTCGCACAACAGCCTAGGTTCGCCGGGTAATCCCGAGCCGCGCCAGGCCGGCAGCTGGCAGCCTGGAGCGTGGTGCGCACGATCCCGACCACGATCCCGACGCTGAGCGACGGCGTCGTCACGCTCCGACGTCCCGAGGCGTCCGACATCGATGCGATCACCGCCGGCTGCCAGGAGCCTGACGTCAGCCGGTACACGTCGATGCCGTCGCCGTACGAGCGCCAGCACGCCGAGGCGTTCGTGCGGGACTCGGCGCGCAACTGGGAGCAGGGGACGAGCGCCAACTTCGTGATCGTCGACGCCACCACGGGCGAGCTGCTCGGTGGCTGCGGCCTGATCCGCCTCGACTCGTCCGACCGCGTCTCCGAGGTCGGCTACTGGCTCCGCGGCGCGGCCCGAGGACGCGGGGCGATGACCCGCGCGGTACGCCTGGTCGCCAACTGGGTGCTGCGCGACCTCGGGTTTCGCCGGCTCGAGCTCCAGGCCGACGTGCGCAACACGCCGTCGCACCGGGTGGCGGAGCGCGCCGGCTTCCGGCGCGAGGGAGAGGTTCCGGCGCCCGGGCGGTGCGCCGACCGTTCCGAGACGATGGTCATGTTCGCGCTCACCCGTGAAGCACTCGACGCCGGCAGCGACGAATAACCGCGCCGCGGCCGCGGCCGGGCTCGTTGCCGCGACCGCGATCCTCACGCTGAACAACGTCCTCGGCAGCAAGGTGCTGCCGGACGGGTCCTACGTTCCGGTCAACCTCGCAACCGGGGCTCTGCTGGCGTGGATCGCACTGCGGTCGGGCGCAACGGCGCGCGACCTCGGGCTGGGCCGAGCGGATGCCCGCCGTGGCCTGGTGGTCGGCGGCGCGCTGGCGGCGCTGGTCGCCGCGGTCCTCGCGATCGGGGTCGCGTTGCCGGAGACACGAGGGCTCTTCGAGGACGAACGGGCCGCGGGCGTCGACGGCGGCGAGCTCGCGTACGACGCCCTGGTGCGGATCCCGCTGGGGACCGCGTTCTTCGAGGAGCTCGCCTTTCGGGGCGTCCTGCTCGCCCTCCTGCTCCGGGTCACCTCGACGGCCCGGGCGGTCGCGACGTCGTCGGCGCTCTTCGGCCTCTGGCACATCCTGCCGACCCTGAGCGCGCTCCACATCAACGACTTCGAAGGCGGGCCGGCGGGTGAGGTGGCGGCGGTCGCGGGTGCGGTCGTGGCGACCGCCATCGGGGGGCTGATCTTCTGCTGGCTGCGGCTCCGCACCCACAGCCTGCTCGCGCCTGTCGTCGTGCACACCGCGACGAACTCCTTCGCGGTCCTGGGTGCGTACATCGTCCAATAGGGGGAGCGATCCGTGGATCGAGAACGAGAGCCCGTCGAGAAGATCAGCGCGGTCACCCTGCTCACTGTCGACATGGCCGGCGCAGTGGCGTTCTACCGAGCGCTCGGCTTCCACCTGCTCTACGGAGGAGCCGAGGCGCCATTCACGAGCTTTCGGGTCGGCGACGGCTACCTCAACCTCCAGCTCGACTCGGTCGAGCGCGCCCGAAAGGCGCCTTGGGGGCGCGTCGTGTTTTGGGTCGACGACGTCGACGCGATGTTTCGACGTGCGCTCGCGGCTGACTTGCGCCCCGAGACTTCCCCGACGGACGCATCCTGGGGCGAGCGGTACTTCCACCTCCGCGATACCGACGGGCATGAGCTGAGCTTCGCCCGCCCCTTCACGCCTGACACCGACGAGCGGGATCGGTGATCCGTCGGATCAGAACATGAAGTTCATCTCGGCGAGGAGCTGACGACCGAGACGCTCGTCGCCGGCAAGCTGGACCTTGCCCGCTTCGAGCGCGGTCGCGCCGTCCCAGCGGCCGAGACCGAGACACGAGAGCGTTTCGGTGTCGAGAGCCACTGCGGCAGTCGGCGCGCCAGGAACCTCGGCAAGCTGCTTCGCTCGCCCGCCCTCGACGCCGATCGCGATCGTCGTCGCGATCGGGCCCCCGACCTCGAACACGACCGTCGTGCCGTCGGGCGGGTGCACCTTCTTGCCGACCACGAACGGCATCGCGTTCACGACGCGCGCGAAGCACATCTCGGCCACCGGGCCCGAGAGGTCGCCGGGGCGCTCGAGCGCGCGACGAACGTCCTGCTCGTGGGCCCACGAGTCGAACACCCGGAACGGGAGCAGATCCCGCACGGTTCCCGGGCCCGCCGGTGTCCACGAATCGGCACCGAACTCCTCGTCACCAAAGCTCCACAACCGTGCGATCCGCTCGCCGGTCACGCTGCGGAACTCGTCGAGCACCTTGGCACCCGGCCACGACCGCCTCGAATCGACCCACACCTCGTTCATCCGCCCGATGTCGTTCTTGATGTGCTCGGAGTCGGGCGGTGCGTGGTCGGGAGCAGGGCGGCCGAGCACGGTGGATTCGATGCCGATGATGTGCACCATGTTGTCCTGGACGCTCCATCCCGGCAGGTCCGTCGGCGTCTTCCACTGCGCTTCGGTCAGGTCGGTGCAGGCGTCGCCGAAGGACGCCCACACCTGCTCGAGCAGGTCGACGAGTTGCTGATCCGTGTCCCCCATCATCTCCCCCGGGTTGG
>JAPSGP010000572.1 GCA_031177445.1 Acidimicrobiia bacterium | reverse complement strand
CGCCACCGCCGGCTCGGTCGACGACGGCAAGAGCACGCTGATCGGGCGGCTGCTGCTCGACTCCAAGCAGATCTTCGAGGACCAGCTCGAGGCGGTCGAGCGCACCAGCCGGGCCCGGGGCGACGAGTACACCGACTTGGCGCTGCTCACCGACGGATTGCGAGCCGAGCGCGAGCAGGGCATCACGATCGACGTTGCCTATCGCTACTTCGCCACCCCCAAGCGGAAGTTCATCATCGCCGACACCCCGGGCCACATCCAGTACACGCGCAACATGGTCACGGGCGCGTCGACCGCGAACCTGGCGCTCATCCTCATCGACGCTCGCAAGGGCATCCTCGAGCAGTCTCGCCGTCACGCGTTCATCGCCTCGCTGCTGCGCATCCCGCACCTAGTGCTGTGCGTCAACAAGATGGACCTCGTCGACTACGACCGGGACGTGTTCGAGTCGATCAAGAACGAGTTCGTCGCCTGGGCGAGCCGGCTCGACATCAGCGACCTCACCTTCATCCCCATCTCGGCGCTCCACGGCGACAACGTCGTGGACCGCTCGGCGAACATGCCGTGGTATGACGGGCCGCTGCTGTTGCACCACCTCGAGGACGTCTACATCGCCTCCGACCGCAACCTCATCGACTGCCGGTTCCCGGTGCAGTGCGTGATCCGGCCCAAGAGCAACGACCACCACGACTTCCGCGGCTACGCGGGGACCATCGCCGGCGGCGTGTTCAAGCCCGGCGACGACATCGTCGTGCTGCCGTCGGGGTTCACGTCGACGATCCGCACCATCCAGACCGCCGACGGGCCGCTCGACGAGGCCTATCCCCCGATGTCGGTGACCATGACCCTCCACGACGATCTCGACGTGGGCCGCGGCGACATGATCTGCCGGCCGCACAACCATGCCAGCGTGGGCCAGGACATCGACGCCCAGCTGTGCTGGCTCACGGACCGGTCCGAGCTGCGGGCCGGCGCCAAGCTCGCGATCAAGCACACGACCCGAACCGCGCGCGCGATGGTCCGAGAGCTGCTCTATCGGCTCGACGTCAACACGCTGCACCGCGACGAGACCGCGCAGTCGCTCGAGCTCAACGAGATCGGCCGGGTGACGCTGCGCACGACGGTGCCGCTGTTCTTCGACGAATACCGGCGCAACCGCACGACCGGCAGCTTCATCCTCGTCGACGAGGCCACCAACAACACCGTCGGCGCGGGGATGATTCTCGGCCCGCCGTCATAGCTCGGGCTGCGAGACTGGCGCGGTGGCCGTGCACCGCGTCGCCGAGCGGGGGTTCGGGAGCGAAGCCGACACCTACGAGCGCTCCCGGCCCACCTACCCGCCGGCCGCGGTCGGCTGGCTGGTGGAGCATCTCCGGCTCGGACCGGGTGTGCGGGTCGTCGATCTCGCGGCGGGCACGGGCAAGCTGACCCGCCTGCTCGTCCCGTCGGGCGCCGAGCTCGTGGCGGTCGAACCGGTCACCGGCATGCGCGAGGCCTTCGTCCAGGTGCTGCCCGACACTCCCCTCCTCGCTGGTGCCGCCGAGGCGCTCCCGTTCGCGGCCGGCTCGCTCGACGCCGTCACGGTCGCGCAGGCGTTCCACTGGTTCGACCGAGACCGCGCGTTCGCGGAGCTGCGGCGAGTGCTGCGTCCGGGCGGACGGCTCGGCATCATCTGGAACGCGCGCGATCGGTCGGTGCTCTGGGTCGACGCGGTGTGGTCGATCATGGACCGCGTCGAGAAGGAGGCTCCGTGGCGTGACCACGAGAACTGGCGCGAGTCGGCTTTTGGTGCCCGCGTCGGTTTCGGGTCGATGCACGAGGCGACG
>JAPSGP010000571.1 GCA_031177445.1 Acidimicrobiia bacterium | reverse complement strand
TCGTAGACCACGCGCTTTCCCTCGGTGCGAAGGAAGGCCACCGAATCGGCGATCATCGCCAGGTTCTCGGCCCCTCCCACGCGGGTGACCTTCTCCAGGTGCAGCCGCCAGGTCTTTCCGACCAGCGCGCAGACCGGGGCGAACGAGTCGGCGAGCGCGCGCAGCCCCGGATCGTCCGCCGCCGCCAGCTCCCGCCGCCGGGTCATGCCGAAGGCGGCGACCTGGGCGGCCTCGAACGCCTCGCCGGAGAGCAGCTCGAACACCGCCTGCTCCTTCGGGTTCGAGCTCGGGAACCCGGCCTCGACGATCCCCACGCCGAGCCGGTCGAGCGCGTGCGCCACCCGCACCCGCTCGTCCGCGGAGAGCGACATGCCCTCCCCCTGCATGCCGTCGCGCAGGGTCGTGTCGTAGAGCTGGACCCGCTCGCGCGCCATCGCGATCCCTAGGCCCTGGCGGGCACCGCAACGAGGTCGAGCCAGTGGGCGTAGCGCTCGTCGCGGCCGTGCAACGCGTCGTCGAGCGTCGCCTGGATCGCGCGCGTGATCTCGCCCGGCGGGCCGATCTCGTGGTCGTCGATCGCGCGCACCGGCGTCAGCTCGGCGGCCGTGCCGGTGAGGAACACCTCGTCGGCGAGCGCCAGCTCGGCGCGGGCGACGTGGCGCTCCACCACCTCGTACCCGAGGTCGCGCGCGATCTCCACCACCGACCTGCGCGTGATCCCGTCGAGGATGGCGTTCGAGTGCCCCGGCGTGTAGATCGCTCCGTCGCGAATCACGAACACGTTCTCGCCGGTGCCCTCGCAGACGTGACCGTGGGGGTCGAGGAGGATGGCCTCCTCGTAGCCGGCGTGCTTCGCCTCGATCTTGGCGAGCACCGAGTTCAGGTACTGGCCGCTGGCCTTGGCGTGCGGGATCAGCGAGTCGGGTGAGATGCGCCGCCAGGTGGAGACCTTCGCGCGAATGCCGTTGCGCTGGCCCTCCTCCCCGAGGTAGGCCCCCCACTCCCAGACCGCGATCGCCACCTCGACCGGGTTCGCGAGCGGGTCGAGCCCCATCGGGCCGTGGCCGCGGTAGGCGATCGGGCGGATGTAGCAGCTCTTGAAGCCGTTGCGACCGATCAGCTCGTGGGTCGCCGAGCGCAACTCCTCGGTCGAGTACGGCAGCTTCATGTAATAGAGCTCGGCCGACCGGCGGAGGCGTTCGAGGTGCTCTTGGTGGCGAAAGACGCCGGTGCCGTGGTCGGTTTCGTACGCGCGTATGCCCTCGAACACGCCGGTCCCGTAGTGGAGCCCGTGGGTCAGCACGTGCACCTTGGCGTCCTCGTGCGCGACGAACTCGCCGTTCATCCAGATGAGGTCCGCCGTGCCCAAGCTGCTCCTTTCCGGTCCGTTCGAGGCGTCGCTAGAGATGCTCGAGGACCGCCCGGGCGACGGCCTCGGTGGTGGCATCGCCTCCGAGATCGGGTGTGCGAACGCCCGCCTCGAGGGCGCGATCGATGGCCGATTCTACCCTCGCCGCGTCCTCGCCTCGATCGAGTCCGAACCGCAGCATCATCGCCACCGAGCCGAACATGGCGAGCGGATTGGCCTTGCCGGTGCCGGCGATGTCCGGCGCTGAGCCGTGCACCGGCTCGAACAGCCCCGGGCCGTCGGCCCCGATCGACGCGCTGGGCAGCATCCCCAGGGACCCGGTGAGCATCGCGGCCTCGTCGGAGAGGATGTCGCCGAACATGTTCTCGGTCAGCAGCACGTCGAAGGCCGCGGGACGCGCCACGAGCTGCATCGCGGCGTTGTCCACCAGCGCGTGCTCCAACTCGATGCCGGGGTGCG
>JAPSGP010000284.1 GCA_031177445.1 Acidimicrobiia bacterium | reverse complement strand
CCCGTCGAACGGAGGAACACGTAGCTGACGACGCCCACGAGCACGACGAGCGTGCCGGCGACGGCGGCGATGCGCGGCCACCGCGACCGCCGCGCCGCGCGCTCGGCAGTGGCCGCCCGCACCAGCCGCAGGATCTCGGTGACCGCGAGGTATCCGATGTAGAGCCCGACGATCTGGGCGATCAGGTCGACGTTGCCCGAGGGCTGCTGGATCAGGAGGACGCTGACGAGCAAGGCCAGCGCGGTGAGCGCGATCGTGCCCCAGGTGGTGCGCCGACGGCGCTCGATCCAACCGCGGGTGCGCCGCCAGATCTCGGCCGGGGCGTAGCGGCGGGCGGAGTCGGTGGCAGCAGCCGCGATGACGACGCCGTAGGCCGCGATCCAGAGCGCGGTCAAGCGCAGGTCATTGGTGACTCGCGACAGCGCGCCGTCGATGGCGGCCGCGAGCTCGGAGTCGTCGATCTGGCGGCCGACGAACCAGCGCAGTGCGAACAGCACCACCACGATCCCGGCGCCTGACAGCATGACCGTCCAGCCGAGTCGTCGCGCCGCCCGCCGGCGGTCGACGGCGAGCAGGATGCTGCCGGCGGCGGCGGCGATGCTTCCCAGCAAGCACACGACCGCGATCGTGTCGACGGTCTCTTCGAGATCCCAGACGCCGAGGTCGTCGAGCCGTTGTGTGACGTCGCTCAGACTGTTGTCGAGGCCGTTCGCCCCGTCCTCTGTCGGCTCGGCGCCGCCAGGGAGCTGGAGGCTGCTGGCGATGATGGCAAACGAGTCCGAGAGGTTGAGGCCCGACGCCCCCTGACCCTCCAGGAGCGACTCGTGCGTACGACGGACTGCCGTCCGGAAGATCGATTGAAACGTGTCGGTGTCGATGGCGCCTTCGATCGCCAGCTCGAACGCCGGCCGGAAGCTGATGGCCTGCTGGTTCCCGGCGCGGACGAGCTGCTCGGTCAGGCGGCTTGAGAGCTCACGGCGGACGGCCGACGACCCGAGCGGTTCGACCGCGCGCTCGCTGAACGTCGCGCTGTCGAACATCGTGGTTCCGGCCCACGTCGCGACGACGAACAGGGGGAACAGCACTCCTGCCACGACGAGCAACGTGGCGCTGACAAGGCGCCGCATAGCGCCGCAACCGTAACCGGTGACGTGCGCGCCCTCTACGCGGTCGGCGCCAGCACCCGCGCGGCGATCTCGTGCAGCACGGACAAGTCAGGCCGCGCCTCGGCCGGGTTGTCCGGCCAGTCCGCGATCACACCGTCGGCCCACTCTGCCCAGCGTCCGACCATGTCGGTGAACTCGGTGAGGAAGCGGCCGACGAGCACGATCTGTGCGAGCCGCTCCGGGAACGGCCCGCCGCCGCCGAGGTAGCTACGAGCGAAGCCGACGTTCTCGGCGTTGCGCCGCTCGACCCAATCGCGAATCGTGGCCACGTTCGCGGCCGCATCGGCGCGAGAGCCGTGCTCGGAGAAGAACACCTTGAGCAACGCCTCGAACTCGAGCGCGGGGCCGCTGCCAGGAAGCGCGAGCCAGGTGGCGAGCGCGCGGCGCCCTTTGGGCGTGATCGTGTACACCGTGCGCGCTCGCCGGCCGACGGTCTCGCGCCTCGCCCGGGCGTACCCGTTCGCCACCAGCTTCTTCGGCTCCTCGTAGACCTTGCTCTCTGCCCGGGGCCAGAAGTAGTTGAGGCTGCGGTCCAGCTGCTTGGCGAGCTCGTAGGTCCCCCAAGGCCGGATCGCGAGTAGGCCGAGGACGGCGAACGACGTCGAGCTGAGCTCGGGTGGCGTTGACATGTTCCTCCCTTCGGGAGTATCTTAACCTCCCAATGGGAGGGTAGCACTCAGGAGGTGGAACCGTGCCGACCTTCAGCAAGGTCTCGCACACCTCGTTCTCGGCCCGAGACGCGGAAGCGAGCGCGAAGTGGTGGAGCGAGGTCTTCGATCTCACCGAGCTCGATCGCACCGCCGGCGATGGCTGGAAGGCGATCCTGTTGATCCACCCGGCAACGGCAACCATCATCGAGTTCCAGCAGCACGATGCCAATCAAGGGGAGCGGTTCGATCCGGCTCGAACCGGGTTCGACCACATGGGGTTCAAGGTCGACGACCGGGCTTCGCTCGAAGTCTGGCAGGAGCACTTCGAACGTCTCGGCGTGACGCACACACCGATCGCGGATCGGGAGTACGGCTCCGTGCTCACGTTCAAGGACCCCGACGGCATCCAGTTCGAGATGTTCTACCGGGAGAACCACCCGTAGCTGCGACCTGCTACCCGCGCGCTCGCCCTGGATAGGTGTTGTCCGGGAGCCAGTCGTCGCGTCCCTCGGGCAGGAGATCGAAGACGTTCCACACCGGTGACAGCAGATCGATCCCGCGTCCCTTGCCGTCGGGGAAGTCAGCACTCTGCGTCAGGACATGGCGCACCGTGTCGTCGGCGCGGGTGAACACGCTCACCGCCGGCCACTGCCCGCCCCGAGGCCCTTCGACGTACGCAAGGCTGGAGCTATCGCGTGCGCCCGTCGTCGGACTTCGCGCTGACCGAGGACGACTTCAGTGGCTCGCCGACGCGCTGGCTCTTCTGACGGCGCCACCAGGTCGGCGCGCTCGCGAGCGCGTACGCGATGGCGAGCACGATCCAAGCGCCGACCGCGTCGAGGAAGAAGTGGTTGCCGGTCACGACCGTCGAGAACAGCATGCCGGCCGGGTAGGCCGCGAGCAGCGCCCGGCTCCACCAGTGCCGCACGCGGGGCCAGAGTGCGATCGCACACGCCGTCGCCCAACCGATGTGGAGGCTCGGCATCGCGGCGAACGGGTTCGAGCCGGCCAAGGTCCTCGGGTCCGACGAGCCGAGGGTGAAGTGGGTCAGCCGCGTGTCGACGAAGCCGAACCGATCGGGCATCAGCCGCGGGGGCGTGAGCGGGAACAGCCAGAAGCCGAGCAGCGCGAACGGCAGCATCCACAGGAACACGTTGCGCCAGCGCACATAGCGCGCCGGGTCGGCGATGTAGAGCCACACCAGCGTCACCACCGGCATGACGAAGTGCGCGGTGCCGTACCAGACGTTCCAGAAGCCGATGAACCAACGGTCGTCGAGGAACCACTGCTGGATGCTGCGCTCGTGGTCGATGCCGAGCCGCTCTTGCCAGTCGACGAGCCGTTCGGCGTTGGCGAGCGACTCCTCCGCCGGCCCCTTGAGCTCGCCCCGGGCCCACGAGTAGGCGCGGTAGATGCCGAAGAGCACCGCCGCTTCGAGGATCCATCCCCATGGCCACCGGCGGCTCCGGGGTCCGGCGGGAGCGCGCGGGATCTCGGCGGCAGGTTGCATTCGGGGCACTCCAGCCGGTGGCGGGCGATCCCGCAAGCGTCCACCCGCCGGCGCCCCGTCCTATCTGACGGACTAGTCCGTTCGGGGCGCCAAAGGGTAAGAACGGGCCATGCCCCGATGGTCCCCGGTTCTCCAGAATGGGGAGTCTGATCAGGAACGGAGTCTCCGGATGACCGCTTCCCCGGCGCGCGGCGCGAGCCTCCGGGGACTCGGGCTGCTCGTCGTCGCCGTCGGCGCGGCGACGTTGCCGTTCGCGCCCGGGCTCAGCCGCGCCGAGGGTGTGACTCTGTGCGCGGTGACGCTGGGGTACGTCTCGGCGCTGCTGCTCCTCGAGGCGGTCTCGGCGCGGTCGCCCGCGTTCCCGGCCGCCTACGTGCGGCCCTTCGTGGGCGTGATCGCGGTGGTCGTGGTGATGGTGGCGATCCCTCGCGTCGCCCCCGCGGGTGCACTCCTCCTGATCGTGGGCGTCGCCTTCTACACGTGGGCGTGCGGCCTGGCGCTCGGGCTGTGGATGTCGGCGGGAGTGGTGCTCGGGGCCCTGCTCGCCGACGGCCTCGCTCCCGCCCGCGACCAGGTCGACGAGTTCACGTTGCTCGTCTACGCGTTGGTCGTGCCGGTCGTGGTCGTGGTCGTCGACCGCCTCACGAGCTACCGCCGGCGCACGACGGAGGCGCTGGCGCGTCTCCAGGACACGCTCGACGGCGCGGCGCGCCCCGACCTCACCGCGACGCTCGGGTCGATCGCCGACTCCATCGCCCACGGCGTCGACGTCGCCGTGGCCGGCGTGGTCGTGCGAGACGGCGACGACCTCCTGGCGCTGATACAGAATGCCGACGACCCGGAGCCGACCGGGGAGCGAGTTGTGCGGTTCCCGGGCACAGACCTGGAGCTCGCCGCCATCGGCGGGCATGAGCGCGCACACACCTACGACGAGCCGGTCGTCGTCGCCGACCTCGACCGCGACTCCGGTGGCGCCGAGTGGTTCCGGTCGTGGTCGACGCACCTGCACGAGCTCGGCTGCCGGTCGCTCACGCTCGTTCCGCTGTGCGCGGCGGCCGAGGTCGTCGGGGCGCTGGTGGCGGCGTTCCCGTGGGCGGGTGGTCCCGACGCCGACGACCTGACGTTCCTGGAGGAGTTCGCCGAGCGGGCGGCGATCGTGCTCGTTCGGGCGCAGTCCTACGAAGAGGAGCGTGCGGTCGCGGTCGAGCTGGCCGAGACCGACCGCCAGAAGAGCGAGTTCCTCGCCCTCGTTTCCACCGAGCTGCGCGCCCCGCTCACCGCGGT
>JAPSGP010000283.1 GCA_031177445.1 Acidimicrobiia bacterium | reverse complement strand
CTGGGAGCGGCGCCTGATGCTCAGCTCCCTACGTTGCAAGAGCATGCGATGACGCGCCTCGACGGCAACGTGCTCATCGTGCGTCATGGTGAATCGAGCGAGCGCGCGTACCTCCAGGGCGCAATCGACCACATCTCGAACCGACGTCCGGAGCTCGCCGCGCGGATCCGCCTGCACTGGACGGGCGAGCCGAAACCGGATCTCGACGAAGTACGAGCAGTGGTGTTCTGGCTCCGCGACCCGCTACGAGAGCGCTATCCCGATTACCAGGCGGCTCTCGAGATTGCGGTTGAAGCGCAGGCGCGCGGCCTCCGCGTGGCGAATCATCCCGCTGCCCTATCTCACACCGTCAAGTCGACCCAAGCCCGGATCTGGCAGGAAGCTGGAATTCGAACACCCTCGCATCGCCGATTCGTCGACCGAGCGGACTTCGAGGCCGTGCTCGCCGAGACCCGCTTTCCCGCCGTACTCCGCGCCGACGACCGACACGGCCAGATCGGCATGCGCATCCTCGACCGCGGCGAGGACGCACGTGCCCTCTCAGCTGAGGCAATCGAGTATCCGGGCTCGATCGCCGATTTCGTCGACGTGCGGGAGGGCTATCGAGCATCCGGCGCACGTCATGTCTGGTCGGAGCTCTACCACAAGAAGCGACAGTTCGTGTTCGGGCCCGTCGTTCGCGCGAGCCACCTCTTCTTCTCCTCGAACCCGTTGGTCTCCTCGAACACGTGCACGTTGAAGATGCCCGAGGGAACCCTGGGCCGTTGGCGACGCCGCACGGTCAGACGGCTCACGGATCGACCGCCGCATCGAGCCGAACAGCGCTGGCTCGGCCGCCTACGGCGCGATCCTCGCAGAGCCCGAGAGCTCGAGCTCTTCGAGCAGTCGCTGGCCGCAGACATCGAGTACTGGGAGACGGGCTGCGAGCAACCCGAGCTCATGCGGGCGGCCGCGTCTGCACTCGGGCTCGACTTCGCCGCCATCGACTACTCGACGCTTGCCGATGGAAGCCTCGTACTGTGGGAGGCGAATCCCTACTTCCTTCTCCCGGTCGCCCGGGTGCGCATGTTGGCGGCCGAACGGCGTACGCCCGAGCGCGTCTCGAGCTACTACGACGGAATCGGGAAGTGGTTGTCGCTGCTCCTCGACGGCGAGTGCGACGACCGGGACGCAGACGCCACGGGTTCGTAGATCGCTAGCTCCCAAAGCCGGCCTGTGCGTAGTCGAACGCGAGCGGCTCGCAGTTGCCGTCCTGGATCTCCCGAACGCGATCGGCCGGCAGCGGGAAACCGAACTGAGCGTTGCGCATCGGGATCCGCAAGCGAAGCTGGTCGGTTGTCAGCTCCGCGAGCAGTTCCCATTCGCGGGCCGTCAAGGGTTCGTCATCGAGGCCGGCGATGCCTTCCAACATGTGCGTGAACTCGTCGTCGTGGACCTCCTTGCAGGCATCGGCAATGCGGTCGTCGGCTGCGCTCCTGCCGCGCTGGCGCATGGCTTCGGCGAACAAGGTCATGTACCCGCCTTCGGTGATCGCACAGGCGCGAGCGCCGATGGGCCCCTGCTCGGAGCGATGCTGCACGCGGATCGAGGCCAACGCCTCGTTCTCGGGCCATGACCAGCCGCGCAGAGCCTCGAAGGTCAGCGGTGGATCGTCCGGGCCCGCGAGCTCCTCGTAGAGATCCGCGAAGAGGCAGTAGTGCCGGTACTCCTCGTAGGCCTCCCGGAGCACCGTGAGCAGCTCGTTCCGAGAGTGGCGGTTTGCGAGACCTGCCAGCCCCACCTCGCCGGCTGCGAGCCGGGGGACGACGCCGTCGAACATCTCCTTGTATGCCTGGCGGGCGATCCAGGCGAGGTCCGTCCGGCGAGACCGCGACGCTGACGCCCAGTACACGCCGAAGATCTCCGCTTCGCCCGACCACAGCGGAGCATTGGCCTCGATGAGCGCGCGCAGCTCGGAGCTCGGAGCCATGTGTGCGGGCAACCTCCTGCCGCAAAGAGGAAACCCTACCCATCGCTGGGACCAACCGTGAACACCCGACCGGCCTGGACGCTGACACCCGTTCCCACGCCGAGCTCGAGCATGTCCTGGCCGGCACCGACACGGTCGCAGCGGCCACGGCCTCCTGGAATGCTTCGTAGGCCGACGCCCGCCGATGAGTTTCGCCGCGCCCTGCCGTCTCAGGTCGGGACGCACAGGGAGCGAACGATGAGCGAGATCTCGGATCGGTTCACCAAGGTCGCGGGACAGTTCACGCAACGAGTGGTCACGGTGCCCGCCGGCGCGTGGGACAACCCGGCCCCGCCCGAGGACTGGGTCGCCCGCGACGTGGTCGGTCACCTGGTGGACTGGATACCGAGCTTCCTCGGGATCTACGCCGGCGTCGAGCTCCCCGCCGGCCCGCCCGTGGCCGACGATCCGGTCGCGGCGTGGATGGCGTTGCGCGATGCACTCCAGGCGACGCTCGACGATCCTCAGACGGCGGCTCGTGCCTGCAACCCGCCGCCCGGCCCCACGACCGTCGAACAGGCCGTCGATCAGTTCATGACGAACGACATCCTCGTGCACACGTGGGACCTCGCCCGGGCGACCGGTCTCGACGAGACCTTGGACGCCGAGGAGGTGCACCGCCTGCTCCTGGCCATGCAGCCCTACGACGACGCACTGCGGGCATCAGGCCAGTACGGTCCCCGCGTCGAGGTGGCCGACGACGCGGATGATCAGACCAAACTGATCGCGTTCACCGGTCGGCGCCCGTAGCGCAGCGCGCGATCAGTCAGGAAGCATCGGAACGGACAGCGCCTGCTCGCGGCCGAGCAGCACCGCCCGTGTGACGGCGTCCGAGCCGAAGCGATCCCGGATGCCGTCGAGCGCGGCATCGAGGGTGCGGCTCCGCCGGCGATCGAACGGCAGGGCGAGCTGGATCGCGCCGTCGTCCTCGAGGTTGTGCACCGCGATGCCGACGAGCGTGAGACCCTCGTGTCGGATCATTGGGAGCGCGGCCGCCAGCAGCTCCCGGGCCTCGGCCAAGATCGTCTGCGTGTCGGCGGTGGCATGCAGCACCGTGTGTGATCGCGTCGCGCGCGAGAAGTCGTCGAAGCGCAAGCGCAGGACCACCGTCCGCCCGACCCGATGCGCTGCTCGCATCCGGCGAGTGACGCGGTCGATCAGTGCGACGAGCGCAGCGTCGATCGCCTCATGCGTCTTGCGCGACCGCCCCAGCGCGTGCTGCGCGCCGATCGACTGCCGGCGCCTTCCGACCTGCACCGGTCGCGGGTCCCGGTTGTGGGCCAGGGCGTGGAGATGCCGGCCCGACGCCGCGCCCAGCATCGACATCAACGTCGCCTCGGTGAGCTCGGCCACCTCGGCCACAGTCTTGATGCCGCGATCGTGCAGCTTGCTCGCGGTCACCCGACCGACGCCCCACAGGTAGTCGACGGGCAGTGCGTGGAGAAAGGCGAGCTCACCCTCTGGGGGAACCACGAGTAAGCCGTCGGGCTTGCCCACGCGGCTCGCCACCTTCGCCAAGAACTTGGTGCGCGCCACGCCGACCGTGATCGGCAGGTCCACCCGCTCCCGGACCGCGCGCCGCAAGCCCGCGGCGATCTCGGGCGCGGGGCCGGAGACTCTTCGCAGCCCCCCGACGTCGAGGAATGCTTCGTCGATCGACAGCCCTTCGACGAGCGGCGTCGTGTCGTCGAACACCTCGAAGACGGCTCGGCTGGCCTCCGTGTAGGCCGACATCCTGGGCGGCACGACGATCGCGCGCGGGCAGAGCCGGCGAGCCTGCGAGCCGCCCATGGCGGTGCGCACCCCGTACGCCTTGGCCTCGTAGCTGGCCGCAAGCACCACCCCGCCCCCCACGATGACGGGGCGGCCCCGCAGCCGGGGGTCGTCGCGTTGCTCCACCGAGGCGTAGAACGAATCGAGGTCGGCGTGCAGGATCGTGGCCGCGCCGTTCACGAACACATGTTCGCACAAGGGCGGGGCCTGAGCGGACAGCCAGGCTCGGGCGGTCGGCCCGAGCGACTACCCGTCGCCGACGTGCGTGGCGCCGCGAACAGGTCGTCAGCGGTCATCCAGCGCGTACAACAGCGGGCGCGCCCAAAAGGTCACGGTGATTCCGCGCCCGGCGGGGCGTCGACGAGAGCCGCCAGCCGCTTCGGAGCAGAGAGGCGATAGCTGTCGGCGACGAGCTCGGCGACCTCGCGCCAGTCGACGCGGTCGAAGTCGACGTAGATGCCCACCCAGCCACGGGGGCCGACGTAGGGCGGGATGTAGAAGCGAACCGGGTCCTCGGCGACGAGGGCCTCGTTCTCGCCCGGCCCCGCTCGGCAGTTCACCGCCAGCCGCCCGTCGCCGTGGTGGTCGTCGAGGCAATACGCGAACCGCTTCTTGCGAACGGCGTAGGCGGCGTGCTGGTTTATCCGCTCTTCGGTGGCCTCCGGCAGCGCGAGGCAGATCTCGGCGACGCGGGCTCGAGGATCGGTCGTGGGCTTCCGCCGGCGCGCCACACCCGTACAGTACGCACGTGACGACGAAGGGGCGTCTGCTCGTCGCGACACCGAACCTGCAGGACCCGAACTTCTCGCGCACTGTCGTCTTCATCCTCGAA
>JAPSGP010000282.1 GCA_031177445.1 Acidimicrobiia bacterium | reverse complement strand
GTCTTCGGCCCCGTGATCGCCGTGCAGAACTACGGCGATCTCGACGAGGCACTCCATCTCGCCAACGACACCCGCTACGGCCTGCAGGCGGCGATCTTCACTGCAGACCTCCCGACGGCGCTGCGCGCCGCGCGCGAGCTCGACTTCGGTGGGGTCCTCGTCAACGAGGTCCCGACCTACCGTGCCGACCAGATGCCTTATGGCGGCGTGCGCGACTCGGGCAACACTCGTGAAGGCCCGCACTACGCGGTGCGCGAGATGACCGAGACGCGCCTCGTCGTCATACAGGCTTGAGTCGCAACAACCGCGATCGCCGCTACCCCGATGCCACTTGGGTGCGGGCGCGCACGGTGTCCGACAGGGCGCCGTCGATGGCCTTGAGGTTCACCTCACGGATGGAACCAATCGCGGCCGCGGTCTTGGGCGTGGCCTCGATCTTCAGCGTGAACGACGCACCCGGGTTGAGCACCGGCGTCATGTACGTGGTGGCGACGACCGCAGCGGTGATGTCCGTTCCGTCGACGGCCTTGTAGGCGACGTCGAACTTCGATCCCGAGCCGCCGCCGCGCAGGCGGAAGCTCGAGGGCGTCGCGCCGTCGTTCTGGATGCGGCCATGCCGAGCTCGTGGAGCAGCACGCCGCGCGAGGGCGTGGATGCACCCTCCTCGACGGCGCGACGCAGATAGGCGACGGCACCCGCGGGGGCACCTCGCGAGTTCGTGGTCGCTGCCGCCGCGTCACGCAGCACCTCGACCACCTCGCTCCGCCCGGCCGGCTCGCTCTGGAGGAGATGCGCCGCGATCTCGTCGAGTGGTGCTTGCTGCGCGTGGAGGAGCTCGGCGGCGCGCCCGTGCGCCACCGCTCGCTGCCCCGCCGACATGTCGTCGTACACCGCTCGGTGCACGAGCGGGTGTACGAAGGCGAGCGGAGGGCCGGCCACCAGGATGTCCATGTCCATCAGCGCATCTGCGGCTGCCTGCACCTCGGGTTGTTCGACACCTGCCAGCGCCGCCACTCGATCGACACGTGTGTGCGGGCCGAGGATCGCGACCGCGCGGGCGACCGAGACCGCCGACGGCGACACGCGCGAGATCCGCAGCGCGGTCGCATGGGCCACGGTGCCCGGTCCCGTCTCGGCGACGCGCGCTGCGGCATCCGCAGTGGGCTCCACACGGTCCGCGTGCAACGCGCCCAGGAGCTCGTGCACGAGGAAGGGAACGCCGCCGGTCGCCCGGTGACAAGCGTCGACGAAGCTGGGGTCGACTGCGCCGGGCAACCGCGCCCGCACGATGGTCTCGACCTCATCGGCGCTCAGCGCGTCGGGGTGCACGGTCCGTGCTCGCTCACTCGCCATCAGCTCGGCGACGATCGACTCGTCCGCCTGCGCCTCGCCAGTCCTTCGTGCCGCGATCACCAATGCCGGCATGCCTTCGACTCGCCGAGCGAGGTAGGCGAGAAACTCGAGCGACGGTGGGTCCGACCATTGCAGGTCGTCGACGGACAGCAGCAGTGGCGCAGCCTGGCGAGGTTCGAGGTCAGCCAGTAGAGGCCGTGCAGGACAGCGAGCGGCTGGACGGGCGGCGCGTCCGGCGCGATGTCTTTCGGTGCCACGATCGGCGCCGCGAGCGCCGCCGCGCCTGCCAGCAACCGGCGCCGCCGCGCGGCGCTCGCACGCGTGACTGGCCCCTCGAAGAGCTGGCGCACGACCCCGAAGCCGAAGTCGTCTTCGAGCGCCGCCCCCTGGGCCTACACCACCGCCATCCCTTGTTCGGCGCCTCGACGCCGGGCCTCGCCGAGCAGCGTGGTCTTCCCGATGCCGGCCGGGCCCCCGAGGACGACCACCCCGCCCTCCTTCAGCGTCAAACCGATTGACTCGTCCAGGAGGTACAGCTCTCGCTCCCGTTCGAGCAGTTCCGGCCCCTGCCCCACGCCGTGCACGGTCTTCCGCGAACGGGAACATCGTGCGGGCTCCGACAAAAGATGGGGGGGTTCCCCTCATGACGTAGTGGACCGCGGTGTGGAAACTGCGTTTGTGGGTGTTGACGCGCGCAAATTGACCCTCGAGATCGTCCCGGGCTCCGATCCGATCAACGGCCGGCTCGGTGACGGACGAGAAAGCCGCACGTTCTCGGGCTGGCTCGAGCTCGCCGCCGCGCTTCAAGCCGTCGTCGATGCCGAGCCAGACAACGACGGCAACGACACCTCGAGCTCAACTCTCTGAGGCCGTGCTCCGCAGGTCCTCGATCGCGCAAGCGGCACGAGCAAGGAGCGCAGCGTCACCCGTCAACAAGGTCGCATCTCGAGCGATGGCGGTGGCCACTGCGAACGCGTCGGCGTAGCCGATCCCGTGATCGGCCTTCAGGTCGGCCGCGCTCAGCACCCGTTCCGGCGTGGCTTCGTCGAGCTCGAGTGCAGCGCGCAGTTGGGCGACAACGCCCTGCCCGCGCCGTCGGCCGAGCGCCCGCCGCGTGTAGTAGGCGACCTCTCCGAGGTTGATCCAACTCATCACCGGGCGCTGCGGCCACAGTTCATCGAGCCGCGAGTAGGACGGCTCACGGCCGTGCAGCCACTCGACCACGGCCCACGAGTCGAGACACGCAATCACGACGCCTCGGGGCCCAATCGCCGTTCCGCGATCTCGCGCTCTTCGCGCTCGCGGTCGCGCCTTCGATCCTCTTCGAGCTCGTTCGTCAGGTCGAACGGAGCGTCGGAGAGGATCCCGCCGAGCCGGCGGATGTCCTCGGTGCGCTCGACGCGGACTCCCCCCTGCTCCTCGAAGAAGACCACGGAGTCACCCGGGCGGATGCCGAGGCGGTCACGGATCGACTTCGGGATCACGACTTGGCCCTTCGGTCCGACCTTGTGAGTCATACCGGACAGTATAACCTGATGCCACCCTGGCGCAGCGAGAATCTGCCCGCGGACCACGACGTACTGTTCGGCGCGTGGGTCAACTCGACGGCAAGGTCGCGCTGATCACGGGCGCGGGATCGGGAATCGGGAAGGCGACCGCGGAGCGGTTCGCGGAGGAAGGGGCACGGATCTTCGTCGTCGATTACGACGAAGCGAGCGGGCGTGTCGTCGCTGCGACCGTCGGCGGCCAGTTCCAGCGTGCCGACGCGGGCGAGGCAGCAGACATCGACAGCGCGTTCGCCACCTGCGAGCGCGAGCTCGGCGGCGTCGACATCGCGTTCCTGAACGCCGGCATCGCGATCGGGCACGGCGACATCGCCACACTCCCCGACGACCTCTATCGGCTCATCATGCGGGTCAACGTCGACCAGATCGTTTACGGCACGCGAGCCGCCATACCGGCGATGGAGCGCCGCGGTGGCGGCGCGATCGTCGCCACGTCATCGCTCGCCGGCATCATCCCGTTTCCGCCCGACCCGGTCTACGACCTCACCAAGCACGCGGTCGTCGGGTTCATCCGCAGCGTGGCGCCGGCGCTGGCGGCCAAAGGAATCACCGCCAACACCGTGAACCCGGGGATGACCGACACGAACATCATGACCACGGACGCCAAGAAGATGCTCGCCGACGCCGGCTTCCCGCTGATGCCGGCGAGCCAGATCGCCGACGCGGTGTTCCAGATCGTGACGACCGGCCGGACGGGCGAGTGCTGGGTGTGCCAGCCGGGACGGGAGGCGGAGCCGTACCGGTTCCACGAGGTCCCGGGCCCTCGCACGGCGGAAGCGCGGGGGAAGATTCCGCCCGGCGTGCGCGCCGGCAACCTCGGCGAGTGGACGCAGAACCCATGAGAGGGCGGCGCGCGGCAGCTCCTATCCTGGCGGTGTGACTTCCCAGGATCCGTCGGCGCTGCACGAGCGCGTCCAACCGGAGGTGGTCGAAGGCGAGGCCCCCGCCGCCGCCGGAGACGGGCGCGACGCCCAGGAGCAGGTCACCCGGCCCACGAAGCTCATCCGCATCGCCTCGATGGTGCGCAGCATGCTCGACGAGGTCCGCCGGGCCCCGCTCGACGACGCCGGCCGCCGCGCCCTCCGCGAAATCCACGAAAAGTCGATCGGCGAGCTGGAAGGCGTTCTCTCCCCCGACCTCCAGAACGAGCTGGCCGAGGTCGTGCTCCCGCTGACCAGCGAGGCGCCGACCGAGTCGGAGCTCCGCCTCGCCCAGGCCCAGCTCGTCGGCTGGCTGGAGGGCCTGTTCCACGGCATCCAGGCCACCCTGTTCACCCAGCAGGCCGCGGCCCAACAGCAGCTCGACGAGATGCGGCGCCGGGCGATCCCGCCCGGCGCACCCGGCGGCCCGCAAGGTGAGCCCGGCCCGCCCAGCGGCTACCTCTGAGATGGAAGTGTCGCCCGCGCCGCTGACGATGTTCGGCGCCGACTGGTCGCCCGACAGCTGGCGGTCGCGGCCGGCCGGCCAGCAGCCCGACTGGCCCGACCCCGAGGCACTCGACGCCGCGCTCGCCGAGCTCCGAACGATGCCGCCGCTGGTGTTCGCGGGCGAGGCGCGCCAGCTGCGCGAAGGGCTGGCCGCGGCGTCGCGCGGCGAGGGCTTCCTGCTCCACGCGGGCGATTGCGCCGAGTCGTTCGACGTCTTCTCGGCCGACGCCATCCGCGACAAGCTCAAGGTCGTCCTCCAGATGGCAGTGGTGCTGACC
>JAPSGP010000570.1 GCA_031177445.1 Acidimicrobiia bacterium | reverse complement strand
GCCCCTGGAGCAGGTCGCCCGCCAGGAACGCACTCAGCCCGAGAACCGACCCGGTCGACAGGTCGATGTTCCGGGTTACGATCACGAGCGTCTGCCCGACGGCGAGGATCGCCAGGATCGAGGCGTTTAGCGCAAGGTTGCGCAGCGAGCCGGTCTCGATGAATCTCGGCTCGAGGATTGCCGTCACGATGATCAGCAGCGCGAGCGCAGCCACGATCCCGAGCTCGCGGATGCGCAGAATTCGGTCGGCGAAACCGACTGCGCGGGCGCCCTCGACCGACGCGATGTGAACGCTCACGCGGCGCCCACGCCAGTGGCCGCGCGCATCACGCGCTCCTCGTCCGCGTCGTCCCGGCTGAGTTCCTGCGTCAGGCGACCCTCGTGCATCACGAGCACGCGGTCGGCCATCCCCAACACCTCGGGCAGCTCGCTCGAGATCATCAGCACGGCGACGCCGCGGCCCACCAGTTCGCTCATTAGGGCGTGCACCTCGGCCTTTGTGCCCACGTCGATCCCCCGCGTCGGTTCGTCAAGGATCAGCAGCTTCGGCTCCGTCGCGAGCCACTTGGCGAGCACGACCTTCTGCTGGTTGCCGCCCGACAGCGAGACGACCGGATCCTCGAGCCGATGGAATCTGAGCCCCAGGCGGTTCGCCCATTCGCGGGCGAGCCGATTCTCGGCACCGACTCGAATCAGCCCCAGGCGAGTGAGCGCTCGCAGCCGGGTGAGCGTCGCGTTGCGGGCTATCGAGAGGTCCATGACGAGCCCCTGCATGCGACGGTCCTCCGGCACGAACGCGATGCCCGCGCGCATCGCGGCCAGGGGGCGGCCTGGGGGGAGCCGACGCCCGGACACCTCCACGTAACCGGCGTCGGGGCGGTCGATCCCGAAGATTGCGCGCGCCACCTCGCTGCGGCCGGCGCCCACGAGACCGGCGAGAGCGACGATCTCGCCAGCCCGCACCTGGAAGCTGACGTCGAAGAACACTCCCTCGCGCGTGAGCCGGTGAACCTCGAGCACCGGTGGGCCGATCTGCGCGGCCTGCTTCGGAAAGAGCGCGCTCAGCTCGCGTCCGACCATTCGCCGGACCATGTCGTCGGGCGTCATGTCGGCGATCGGCGCTTCGTGCACGACGACGCCGTCGCGCATCACGGTGACGGTGTCGCAGATCGCGAACACCTCGTCGAGCCGGTGCGAGATGAACAGCACCGCGGACCCGTGGTCGCGTAGGGCGCGAACGACGCCAAACAGCCGCTCGACCTCAGGCCCCGAAAGCGCGGCCGTCGGCTCGTCCATGATGAGGACGCGGGCGTCGAAGGAGAGCGCCTTCGCGATTTCGACGATCTGCTGATCCGCGATTGACAGGCCGCGGACGGGGCTCTCGGGCGAAAGCCTCACGCCGAGTCGATCGAGGAGCCCCTGGACCTCCTCGTGCATTGCGCCGCGGTCGATCCGCCGAAGCGCGCCGCGCGGGTGGCGGCCCATCACCACATTCTCCGCGACGGACAGGTCGGGGAACAGGGTCGGCTCCTGATAGATCACCGCGACGCCGACCTTGCGTGCGTCGACCGGGCTGTGGAAGCTCGCCTCCTGACCGTTGACGAGAAGCTCGCCCTCGTCGGGGCGGACGACGCCACCCAATACCTTCACGAGCGTGGACTTGCCGGCGCCGTTCTCGCCGACGAGCCCGCGTACCTCGCCCGGTCGCAGCGAGATGTTGCCATGGCGCAGAGCATGTACGGCCCCGTAGCTCTTACTCCCATTGCGCAGCTCGAGCAACGGGACGGCAGGCTCGTTCACGCGACAAGTATCGCATCGTGAATCGGCCCGACCGCGTC
>JAPSGP010000068.1 GCA_031177445.1 Acidimicrobiia bacterium | reverse complement strand
GCCACCGCCGCTCCTCCCACCGGAGCGACACGTCGAGCCGGTCGAGCCGCGCGCCGACGCGCGCGGTGCCGCGTTGGAGTTGGGCGAGCTGCCGGCCACACCGGCCGCCGCACCCGCGACAGAACCCGCGGCCGAAGCCGAGACTGCGCCCGCCCGCGCGCCGGAGCACGCGGCGGGCGCGATCGACGAGAGCGCGCCCGAGCCGCAACCGGAGCCCGAACCCGCGCCGCCGCCCGAGGCCGCGCCAGCACCCACGTTGTCGCCGTCGTCGCCGTCGTCGCCGACGCCGTTCGGCGACGCGCTCCGTGAGCTGCGCAAGGCTGCGCCCCCAGAGGACGCGGGCGAAGCGGTGTCGCCGGGGGGCGGGAGAGCACCGAGCAAGGGCGTGCCCGACCTCGACGAGATCTTCCGGCGGATCCGGGCCGGCCGCTCGGGCGAGTCACCGACGCCCACGCAGCCCGAGGCCGAGCCGAGGCAGCCGAAGCCGTCCGACCGTGCCCCAGATCAGCCCGACACCGCCGGCGCCGCCGGCGCGGCACCCACCGCGG
Organism: Acidimicrobiia bacterium; assembly: GCA_031177445.1. Classification (GTDB taxonomy): domain Bacteria; phylum Actinomycetota; class Acidimicrobiia; order IMCC26256; family JACDBD01; genus JAPSGP01. Next base: position 10,346 of record JAPSGP010000068.1, on the reverse strand, counting down.
CAGCGCCCGATGGGCCCGCGACCCGTACGGTGACGATCGCACCGGAGGCGCCGGCAGAGCCCGAGGTGCCGGGCTCGGCCGAAGCCGACGCCGACGCCCGGGCGCTGGCTGCTCGCGACGAGCTGCTGGCCACGGTCTCCATCGACGTCGTCCGCAGCTCGAAGCGGATGCTGCAGGACGACCAGAACGTGCTGCTCGATCGGCTCCGGCGCCAGCGTCGCGGGATCTCGGCCGAGAAGGTGTTCCCACCCGTGGCCGATCAGATCACGGCGTGGGCCGACATGCTGGCGCCCGCGCTCGACCAGACCTACGCGGCCGCGCGAGCAACCGCGCCCGGCGATCGGGCCGGCGGCGCGGGCGCGCCGCGCCGGTTGGTCACCGCGATGGCTGAGGCGCTCGTCAGCCCGCTCCGCGATCGAGTCGTCGCGGCGGTCAGCGACGGCGGGGAGGCCGATCCCGACCCAGATGTGATCGCGACTCGCATCGGCGCCAGGTACCGCGAATGGAAGGGGCAGGAGCTCGAGGCTCGGATCGGCGACATCCTCGCTGCGACCTACGCGCGCGGGATCTACGATGCCGCGCCCGAGGGCTCGCAGCTGCGGTGGATTCCCGCCGAGCACGGGAAATGCTCCGACTGCGACGACAACGCGCTCGAACCGACGGTACGGGGGAACCGCTTCCCGACCGGGCAGCCGTTCCCTCCCGCGCATCCGGGGTGCCGCTGCCTCCTCGAGGTCGTGCAGTAACGAGTAGCCGACCAGGCTTGCGCGAACCTGCCAACTAGCATTCGCCGCGACGGCGGCGGCTTTGCCGACGGCCGTTGCAGGAGCCCGAGCTTGCGAGGGTGACCAAGGAGTTCACGTGCGGGTCCCCAACGTCGAGCGTCGTCGCCGGCGCTCGTTCAAGCTGCGCGGCTGGCTCATCGCCGGCGGCATCCTGCTCATCATCCTGCTGTTCAGCCTGCGGGGGCTCGCCGGCTTCTACACCGACTTCCTGTGGTTCGACTCGGTCGACCAGGGCAGCACGTGGCGCCAGCTGCTCACCGCCAAAATCGTCCCGGCGATCGTGTTCACGGTCGTGTTCTTCGTGATCATGCTGGTCAACCTGATGATCGCCGACCGGCTGGCACCCAAGTACCGGTCGACCGGCCCCGAGGACGAGCTCGTCGAGCGCTACCAGCAGTTCGTGGCGCCCTACCAGGGCCGGATCCGGGTCGGCATCGCGCTCTTCTTCGCGCTCGTCGCCGGCGTCGGCGTGTCGTCACAGTGGAAGCAGTGGGTGCTGTTCACGAACCGCGTCGACTTCGGCGTCAAAGACCCGCAGTTCGACATGGACGTCGGGTTCTACGTCTTCCAGCTCCCGTTCCTGCGCTTCATCGCCGACTGGCTGTTCGCGGGCCTGGTGATCGTGCTGCTCGTCACCGCGGTCGCGCACTACCTGAACGGGGGGATCCGATTCCAGAGCCCGTTCCAGCGGGTCACGCCGCAGGTCAAAGCGCACATCTCGGTGATCCTGGCGCTGATGGCACTGGTGAAGTCGGCGCAGTACTACCTCGATCGCTACGAGCTGAACTTCTCGACGCGCGGCGCGGTGCAGGGTGCGAGCTACACCGACGTCAACGCGCAGCTGCCGGCGCTGAATCTGCTCATCTTCATCTCAATCGGCGCCGCCGCGCTGTTCATCTGGAACATCTGGCGGCGAGGCTGGGTGCTCCCGATCATCGCGGTCGGCCTGTGGGGCTTCGTGGCGCTCGTCATCGGCACGATCTATCCGGCCGGCGTGCAGAAGTTCCGCGTCGACCCGAACGAGTTCCAGAGCGAGGCCACGTACATCGATCGCAATATCGCGGCGACGCGCCGCGCATTCGACCTGCGTGATGTTGACGTCGACAACCTCGACTACCAAGCGACGATCGAGTCGCAGACCGTCAGCGACAACCTGCCGACGATCGAGAACTCACGACTCTGGGATCCCGACGTGATTCGGCCCACATATCAGACGCTCGAGGGCCGGCAAACCTTCTACCGGCTCGACGACGTCGACATCGACCGCTACGAGATCGGCGACGAGACCCGGCAAGTCACGATCTCGGCACGGGAGATCAACAGCAACGAGCTGCCGAGCCAGTCGTGGGTGAACGAGCACCTCGTGTACACGCACGGGTACGGGATCGTCGCATCGCCGACGAACGCAGCGAACCAGGCCGGCGATCCCGACATCGTCGTGGGGGACATCCCGATTCCCAGGGATTCACCGATAGAGGTCACACGGCCCGAGCTGTACTTCGGCGAGAGCCTGCCCGGGTACGTGCTCGTCGACGCCAAGCAGCGTGAGTTCAACTTCCCGAGCCAGGGCGAGGAGGCCGACGCAACGACGCGCTATGAGGGAAAGGACGGCGTCGAGATGTCGAACATCATCCGGCGAGCCTCCTTCGCGCTCCGGTTCGGCGACATCAACCCCTTGATCTCGGGCCAGATCGACGGAAACACCAAGGTCCTCTACATCCGCGACGTCCGCGACCGGGTGGAGAAGCTCGCCCCGTTCCTCGACTACGACGCCGATCCGTACCCCGTGGTCGCGAATGGCCGTGTGGTGTGGATGCTCGATGCCTACACGACGACGAACAAGTACCCGTACTCGCAGTCGATCTCCGGCCCGGGCGATACCGGTCTCAACTCCGAGTTCAACTACGTCCGAAACTCGGTGAAGGCGACCGTCGACGCGTACGACGGCACGGTCAAGTTCTATGTCGTGGATCCCGATGATCCATTGATCCGGGCCTACCGCAAGGCCTTTCCTGACTTGTTCACGGATTTCGACGAGATGCCGGACGCGGTGCGAGACCACGTGCGCTACCCCGAGGACCTGTTCCGGGTGCAGACCGAGGTCTTCGCCGACTACCACGTCACCGCCAGCAGGCGCTTCTACCAAGGGAACGAGCGCTGGCTGCTGTCGCCCGATCCCGGCTCTGGGCGCCTCACCGACGTGCAGCTCGACGGAGGAACGACGACGCAGACCCAGGGCGGGCAGGAGCTGCGACAGCTCACGTCGACGGGTCCCCGCATGCGGCCGTATTACCTGTACATCACGCTCCCCGGCGAGGACGAGCCCAGCTTCCTCATCCTCCAGCCGTTCGTCCCGGTCTCGCAGCGGAATCAGCAGACGCGGCTGGTGTCGTACATGGTGGCCAACGGCGACCCGGGCCGGGGCTACGGGGATATGTCGGCCTTCGAGATGCCGCAAGACCCGATCGTGCTGGGTCCGGTACAGATCGACAACGAGATCAACACCACCGTCGACATCTCCGAGCAACTCACGCTCCTAACCCGGGGCGGCTCCTCGGTGATTCAGGGCAGCATGCAGCTGATCCCGGTAGGCGACTCGATCCTCTACGTCCGGCCGTACTACGTGGAGGGGACGGCCGAGTCCGCCTACCCGCAATTCCGCTTCGTCGTCGTTACGGCGCCGGGGCTCGATCCGGTTCTCGACAACACCATCGAGGGGGGACTGAACCAGCTCTTCGACCTCGGGCTGCCGGAGCCGGAAATCGGCCCCGAAGAGCCGACGGCGCCGACAGATGAGGGGGAGCCGACGGAACCGACCACTCCGACGACACCGCCGTCGGGGACGGTGCAGGAGCTCCTCGACGAGGCAGCCGAGGCCTTCGAGGACGCGCAGGCCGCGCTGCGGCAGGGGAATCTGGGCGAGTACGAGGAATTGATCAACCGCGTGGGAGACCTCGTCGAGGAGGCCCAACGCGTAGCAGGCGGGGGCTCGCCCAGCACCACGACCACCCAGCCCCCGGGCGACGCTTGAGTTTCGGTAGAACCCGCTTCGGGCAAGGAATTTGGAGCGGGTTCAGGGGATTGTTACTATCGTCGTAGTGTAAATCCCCCTGAGAACCGGAGTCAGCGTATGGCCGTCAGCAACGTCGACCTGGGCAAATACAAGCTCGGCTGGTCTGACACGTCGAGCTTCCTCAACACGCCCAAAAAGGGCCTGAACGAGGACGTCGTCCGGGACATCTCGCACCAGAAGTCCGAGCCCGACTGGATGCGGGACTTCCGCCTGAAGGCCCTGAAGCGGTTCGAGCGCAAGCCGATGCTCGACTGGTTCGCCAAGAACATGCCGAACATCGACTTCGACGACATCTACTACTACCTGAAGCCCACGGAGGGGTCCGTCTCCGACTGGGACATGCTCCCGGAAGAGATGAAGAAGACCTACGAGAAGCTCGGGATCCCCGAAGCCGAGCGCAAGTACCTCTCGGGCGTCACCAGTCAATATGAATCTGAAGTCGTTTACCACAAGAACCGCGACGACCTCGCGGCCCAGGGCGTCTACTTCACGTCGATGGACCAGGCGCTGAAGGACTACCCCGAGATCGTGCGCGAGCACTTCGGCACGGTGATCCCACCGGGTGACAACAAGTTCGCCGCGCTCAACTCTGCGGTGTGGTCCGGCGGCAGCTTCATCTATGTGCCCCCGGGCGTGCACGTGGAGATGCCGCTGCAGGCGTACTTCCGCATCAACGCCGAGAACGCGGGTCAGTTCGAGCGCACGCTGATCATCGCCGACGAGGGCGCGTCGGTGCACTACGTCGAGGGCTGCTCGGCCCCCGTGTACTCGACCGACTCGCTGCACTCCGCGGTGGTGGAGTTGATCGCGAAGCCGGGCGCGCGGATCCGCTACACGACGATCCAGAACTGGTCGCCCAACGTCTACAACTTGGTGACCAAGCGAGCCAAGGCCGAGACCGAGGCGACCGTCGAGTGGATCGACGGGAACCTGGGCTCGAAGCTCACGATGAAGTACCCCGCCGTCGTCATGGTCGGGCCCAAGGCGCACGGCGAAGTGCTGTCGGTCGCCTACGCCGGCGAAGGGCAGCACCAGGACGCGGGGGCGAAGATGACCCACGTCGCTCCGGAGACGACCTCGATCATCGACTCGAAGTCGATCTCCAAGGACGGCGGGCGCACGACCTACCGCGGCCTCGTCAAGGTCGACGAGGGCGCGCACAGCGTGAAGAGCCATGTGCGCTGCGACGCGCTGATCCTCGACGAGGACAGCCGCTCCGACACCTACCCGTACATGGAGATCGAGGAGAAGGACGCCCGCGTCGGTCACGAGGCGACTGTCTCCAAGGTCGGCGAGGACCAGATCTTCTACCTGATGAGCCGCGGGCTCAGCGAGCAGCAGGCGACCGCCATGATCGTCAACGGGTTCATCGAGCCGATCGTCAAGACCCTCCCCATGGAGTACGCGGTCGAGCTCAGCCGCCTCATCGAGCTCAACATGGAGGGCGCGGTCGGCTAGTGGCCGCGGCCTTCAGTTCTGACGCGGCACGCGCGCTCGGCGGTCCCAACTGGTTGGTCGACCGGCGACTGGCCGCGTCCGAGGAGCTCGCCGGCGTTGTGTGGCCGACGCCTGCCGACGAGATCTGGCGCTACAGCCGCATCGACGAGCTCGACCTCGACCGCTATCACCCCGCGACCGCACCCGAGGTCGGCGAGCCCGGTCCCGAGCCCGCTCCCGGTGGCGGTCCGGTCGCGGCCGAGGCGGGCGAGCGCGCCGGGTTGGTCGTCGTCCGCAACGGCCGGGTGGTGCACCACGAGCTCGACGAGCAGCTGGTGGCCAAGGACGTGGTCGTGTGCGGGCTGGCCACATGTGAGCAGGCCGACGTCGCCGCCCTGCTCGGCAGCTGCTCGGCGGCGTCGCCCGACGCGTTCACCGTGCTCCACGACGCCTTCCTTCCCGGGGGCGCGTTCGTCAAGGTGCCGGCGGGCGTGGTCGTCGACAAGCCGATCATCGTCCTCCATTGGTCGGAGGGCGACGGTCTCGCCACCTTCCCCCACACGTTGGTGGTCGCAGGGGAGAGCGCCGAGGTGACCGTCCTCGACCGCTTCGGGTCGCCGGACATTCGCGGCGGCAGCCACCTCGTCGATGCGGTCGTCGAGGTCATCGTCGGCGACAACGCTCGGGTGGGCTACTTGTCGGTGCAGGAGCACGGTCCGCACACATGGCACGTCGCCTTGCAGCGGGCGCACGTCGGTCGCGACGCGTCGCTGCACTCATCGGCGGTCGCGCTGGGCGGCGACTACGCCCGGCTGCGCAGCGAGTCGCTGCTCGCCGGCGACAGCGGCGAGAGCGACCTGATGGCCGTCTACTTCGGCGACCACACCCAGATGCTCGACTTCCGCACGCTCCAGGACCACGACGCCCCGAACACGCGCAGTGACCTGCTGTTCAAGGGCGCAGTCGAGGACGAGGCACACTCGGTCTACTCCGGCCTCATCCACCTGCGGAAGCCGGCGCGCAAGGCGCTCGCCTCGCAGACCAACCGCAACCTCGTGCTCACCGAGGGCGCGGGCGCGGAGTCGATCCCGAACCTGGAGATCGAGGCCAACGACGTGCGCTGTTCCCACGCCAGCGCCGTCGGACCGATCGACGAGGACCAGCTCTACTACCTCGAGAGCCGCGGGGTGCCGCCCGACGAGGCCGAGCGGCTCATCGTCCTCGGGTTCTTCGACGACGTGCTCGACCGGCTGCCGGTGCCGACCCTCGCCCGCGCGCTGCGGCGAACGGTCGTCGAGAAGCTGGAGCACCGTCGTGGCTGACACGCGGCTGTGCTCGGTGAAGGACGTCGAACCGGGGTCGGCGAAGCGCTTCGACGTCGAGGGCCACGCGCTGTGCGCGGTCCGCATCGACGACGACTGGTACGTGATCGACGACACCTGCTCGCACGCCGACTACTCGCTGAGCGAAGGCGACGTCTGGGCCGACGATCTCGAGATCGAGTGCCCGAAGCACGGCTCGACCTTCTCGCTGACGACCGGTGACCCGCAGACCTTGCCCGCCACTCAGCCGGTGCGGGTCTACGAGGTCCGGCTCGACGGCGACGACGTGATGGTGAGTCTCCCGTGAGCACGCTGCAGATCGAAGGGCTGCGCGTCGCCGTCGGCGGGCACGAGATCCTCCGGGGCGTCGACCTCGAGCTCGCCTCGGGCGAGGTTCACGCCTTGATGGGCCCGAACGGCTCCGGGAAGAGCACGCTCGCCCATGCGCTGATGGGTCGCTCCGACTACGAGATCCGCGGTGGACACCTGCGGCTCGACGGGGAGGAGCTCCTCGGGCTCCCGACCTGGCAGCGCGCCGAGCGCGGCCTGTTCCTCGCGATGCAGTACCCGGTCGAGGTACCGGGCGTGCGGGCGATCGACCTGCTCGGCGTCGCACTGCGCGGTCGTGCCGCCTCCGCTGATGCACACGGGAACGGCCTCGACGCCCGGCTTGCGGCAGAAGCCGAACGCCTGCACGTCGACGCGCAGTTCCTGGCCCGGGGCGTGAACGTCGAGTTCTCGGGCGGCGAGAAGAAACGGGCCGAGACGCTCCAGCTCGCGGTGCTCGAGCCGAAGTTCGCGGTGCTCGACGAGATCGATTCCGGGCTCGACGTCGACGCGCTCCGGGACGTCTCCCGTCGCATCGAGGCGATGACCGACGAGAATCGCCTCGGGGTGCTGGCGATCACGCACTACGCCCGCTTGCTCACCGAGCTGCGTCCCGATCGTGTGCACGTGCTGCTCGGCGGCCGGATCGTGCAGAGCGGCGGGCCCGAGCTGGCCGACACGCTGGAGCGTGTCGGCTACGAGGGGCTGGCGGCCGAGCTCGGCGTCGAAGATCTCGCGGTCGAGGCCGAAGCAGAGTCCGACCCCTTCGCGGACCCGACGCTCGAGTCGAACCCGTTCACCTGAGGCCCGCTACACCCCTTCGCCCGGCGGCAGGGCCTCGGGGGGCAGGGTGTCCTCGGGTGGCGCGGTGTCCGGTGGCGCGGTGTCCGATGGCGGCGGTGGAGGCGGCGGCGGCTCCGTCGAGGGTGGAGGCGGAGTAGTTGTCGGCGCCGGTGTCGGGGGTGGGGGCGGCGGTGCGACCGGCAACACCGCCGACTGCTCGCCGAACACGTGCACCGCGTCGCCGATGTTCACGAGCGTGTGGAAGTACTCGGCGATGTGCATCGGAATCCGCACGCATCCGTGGGATGCCGGATACGGCGGTACCTCCTCGAGACCGTGCACCGCGATGCCACGGTTGAAGTAGAACGGGTTGTAGAGCCGGCCCAACGGGGACGGGTCCCAGCCGGCGCGGAACTCGTAGAACTCGTAGCGGCCCGCGGGCGTGATCGCGTCCTCGCACACACGGCCGGTCCCCCCGCGCGGCGTGTAGCAGTAGTTCTCACCCGAGCCGGTCGAGACTGCGGTGATCAACCGGACCTGGTGATTCTCGTACAGGGTCAGCACCTGCTTGGTGACGTCGACCTCGGTGCGGTTCGGCTCGGGCTCGACAGCCAGCGGTGGCTGATACTGGAAGGAGTTGAGCGCGAGGACCTCGGCGTTGCCGATGCTGCCCGTCGGCGGTACGCCCATGAGCTTCTGGAGCGCCTGGACTGCGTAGACCGTCCCCAGTCCGTAGTAACCGTCGACCGGGCCGGGGTCGAAATGCAGGTCGACCAGGCGCTGCTGGTACGCCTGGACCTCGGCGCCGCGCGAGCCGAGGCCGACGCCGCCACCGGGCGGGGGCGGGAGCGCGGCCGGTGGCGGCTGGATCAGCGCTGGTGGGACGGTGGTCGTCGGCGGGAGCGTGGTGGTCGTCGTCGACGTCGAGCTGGTCGTCGTCGACGGCGACGAGCGCGCCGACGCGGCCGCCGCCGTCGGATCGTCGCGGACGACGGCGCCAACTGCTGCCGCCGTCCCCGTCACGACCGCCGCGACCGCGAGGGAAACGAGCACGCGCCGTGAGAACAGCGACTTCAGTGTGACTCCTGTGACTGACGTCGAGCAATGAGCAGCGAGACAATCTAGCGCGACGACGCCATTCTTGACCCGGCGGTCAAGGTATAGCGTCCGTTCGGACGGATTGGGGGGTGCCGGTTGCGGTTCTTCGCGTTCCACCTCATGCCCTACACCCAGCTGTCGCCCACGTACGACGGGCCGGCCTGGGTGACGTGCCCGAACGAGCTCTACGACCCGGCGCTCGGGCACGAGCTCTACAACACCTACCTCGACGATCTGCTCTACGCCGAGCAGGTGGGTTTCGACGGCGTGTGCGTGAACGAGCACCACCAGAACGCTTACGGCAACATGCCCTCGCCCAACCTGATCGCCGCGATCCTGGCCCGCCAGACGAGCCGGATCCGGATCGCGGTCGTCGGCAACGCGCTGCCGCTCTACGACCCGCCCACCCGCGTGGCCGAGGAGTTCGCCATGATCGACGTGATCAGCGGTGGGCGCCTGATCGCCGGGATGGTCGTCGGCGGGGGCCCCGAGTACTACTCCTTCTCGGTGAACCCGGCGCACGCCCGGGAGCGGTTCCAGGAAGCCCACGACCTCATCAAGAAGGCGTGGACGACGCCGGGGCCGTTCGAATGGGTGAGCAAGCACTACCGCATCCGGTACGTCAACCCGTGGCCCCGGCCGATCCAGCAACCGCACCCCGAGATCTGGATCCCGGGCGCGGGGTCGCTGGAGACGATGGAGTTCGTCGCCCGCAACCGGTACGCCTACATGGGCATCCCGTACTTCCATCTCGACGTGTTCAAGCGTTACTTCTCGATGTTCCGCGACGCGTGCGAGGCCGAGGGATACGAAGCCGATCCGTTGCAGGCGGGCTGGCTGGTGCCGATCTACGTGGCGGAGACCGACGAGCAGGCGCGCCGCGAGTTCGAGGAGCACCTCTGGTACTTCGTCAAGCGCCTGCTCCCCGGCATCACCATCCAGCCGCCCGGCTACACCTCGGCTCGCTCGCTGGCGAGCATCCTGAAGTCGGCCGGCACGTTCATGCTGAACGTCGACTCGTGGGACGACATCGTGAACGGCCGGTATGCGATCGTCGGCTCACCCGACACGGTCGCAGACCAGCTGATCGACGCACTCGGCCAGCTGGGCACGGGGAACCTCCTCGGGCTGTTCCAGCTCGGCAGCCTGCCGTCCCACCTCACCCGGAAGAACATGGCCCTGTTCGCCGAACAGGTCGCGCCCCGGCTGCGGGCCGAGTTCCCCGAGGGTGCGCCGGTGTTCCGGGCCCAGCCCGCCGTCGCCTGAGCAATGCCACAGACGCTTTGACCCACCGGAAGCAAAGCTTCCGGCGGGGACCCCGGTCTTCCTGTCGCAAGCGTGAGGAGTGCGATTTGCCGCAGACGCTGAGAGAGGAGCGGCGCGAGCTGCCCATCGGCGAGATCCAGGTGTTCCGGGCCGGGTCCGGCGCCCCGGTCGTCTATCTCCACTCCGCCGGTGGCGAGCCGTCGAACCCGGCGCTGGAGGAGCTCGCCGACTCCTACGAAGTCGTCGTTCCGGTGT
>JAPSGP010000067.1 GCA_031177445.1 Acidimicrobiia bacterium | reverse complement strand
GGCGCGGTGGGCGGCGTTGTCGGCATACGTCTGTGCGAGCGACTCGGGATCGACGTCGCGGTACTCAACGCCGAAGGTCAGCGCGCCCGCCGGCAGCAGGCGGGTGTTCTCGGCCGCGGGTGGCTGGGGCGGGATGTTGTACACCTTGCCGATCATGGCGTCGCACCCCCTTGCGCGAGCCGAGTGAAGATACGACGAGCGGTGCCACCGAGCAGCGCGGCCTCCACCTCGGGATCGAGACCGAGCTCGGCAACCTGGGCCAGCGCGTGCCGATGCCCCACTGTGGGGAAGTTGGTGCCGAACACGGTCTTGGTGCGGCCGGGGCCGCGCAGGAAGTCGGTAACGGTGGCGGACCAGTAGCGCGGCGGGTACGCGCCCGTGCCGAGGTAGACATTCGGGAACTTCAGCGCCATGGCCGCGGCTTCGTCGACCCAGGGCCAGCCGAGGTGCGAGAGCAGGAAGCGGGTCTCACGGAAGTAGAGCGCGGCGCGGTCGATGGTGACCGGGTGGGCGCACTCGCTTGCCAGCAGGCCGCCGGAGGTACCCGCCTGCATCGCGACCGGCACGTCGAGCTCGGCGCCGAGCGCGTAGTACGGGTAGTAGTCGGCGTGGTCGAGGCGGCGATCGAAGCTGTGGGTGTGGAGGTAGCAGCCGACCACCCACGGTTCGGCCAGCCGGGCCCGCATCTCCCGCACCCCGGCCATGCCGGGCTCGGGGTCGATGAGGGCGAGGGCGGCGAACCGCCCCGGCCACCGGGTTGCCAGCTTCTCCACCTCTTCCCAGCGGGCCGCGATGTGCTCGAAGTCGAACGCGTCGAGGCGACCGTGCCGGCCGAGGTCGCCGGTCGGCAGGACCAGAGTGGCGACGCCGAGCTCGTCCATGCGGTCGACCATGTCCTCGGGCTCGGCGAAGCTGTCGCCGTCGACCCGGCGCACCTTCACCTGCACGCCGGTGGCGGCGAGCGCGCCGTCCCACACCGCCAGCCGGTCGGGCGTGAACGCGTTGCACAGGTAGTCGACGACCTGGTTACCGCTCATCGCGGAACCGCTTCAGCTTGGGGGACACGTTCACCTCGGTCCAGGCGTCGAGGTCGCCCGGCCGCACGATCTCGGCGCCGATGCGCACCCCGAGTCGCTCCTTGAGCCGATCCTCGACCGCGGCGCGCAACGCGTCGCGCTCCCCATCGGCCACCGTGCTCACCACCGAGACGACCAGCTCGTCGCGCCGGTCGACCCGCACCGCCCGCACGAACCAGTCGGGCTCGGTCCCGGGGACCGAGAGCGCGATCTCGCCCACCGCCTCGGGCCACACGTTCACGCCGCGCAGCTTCACCATGTTGTCGCCCCGGCCCGCGAACGGCGCCATGCGCCGCAGCCAGCTGCCGCACGCGCACTGCTCGCGCGGGTACAGGTACGACAGGTCCATGATGTTGTACCGGAACTGTGGGCTGCCGGTCTTGTAGAGCTCGGTGATGCAGATCGAGCCCAGTTCGCCGTCGGGCAGGCGCTCGCCGGTCTCCGGATCGACGATCTGCACGACGAAGGCGTCCTCGAAGATGTGCAGCCCGTCGTGGGCCGGGCACTCGACCGACACCCACTGCACCTCGTGGAACCCGTAGGAGTTGAAGCACTCGACTCCGAACCTCGACTCGAGCCGCTCGCGATCGCCGATGTTGGGCAGGGCCCGGATCTTGAAGTCGGCGGACGGGTCGTATCCCATCTCGCGCGCGACGTCGGCCAGACGGAGCAGGTAGTCGCCGGTCGTGAGGATGGCGGTGGCGCCGTACTCGATCGCGAACTCGACCTGGCGTTCGCTGCTCGTGACGTTGCCAGTGCCGGTCGTGATGACGACGCAGTTGAGCCAGCGATGGAGCGCCTCGTCGAAGGCGAAGGCACCATTGTGCGTCCCGTACGCCCACGAGTTGAGGACGACGTCGCCGGGGCGGATGCCCTGCATGTACAGCGCGCGCGCGGTGAGGACAGCGCCGACCTCGCGGTCCCACTGCGTGTAGAAGGTGGGTCGCGATTTCCCGGTGGTGCCGCCGGACATGTACACCCGCATCGGCTCGCGCAGCGCGTCCTCGGGCAGCACGCCCTGGTAGTCGCCCCACGGTGGGTGAGCCTCGATGCTGCGACGGATGTCGTCGACGGTGTAGAAGGGCGCCCGCCAGAGGTCTTCGGTCGTGGCGAGCGAGCGGGCGTCGAAGCCCGCCGCCGCCCAGCGGCGCTCGAAGAACGGGACCTTCGCGGCGGCGAGGGCGCGCTCCTGCAGGCGCGCCAGCTGCGTCGCCTCGATCTCCTCTGGAGGCGCCAGCCACGCGGTCTCGAAGTACTCGGGCGCGGGTGGGTACGCGCGCATCAACGCCTCGTAGTCGACCGCTGCCCAGGGGCGCCGGATCACGAGCGATACCTCAGGCCGCGGCCGGCAGGTAGCCCTCGGGGAAGCGGTACAGGTCGACGGCGTTGTCCCACAGGATCTTGCGCTTGCTCTCGTCCGACACGAGGTCGGGTGCGAGCGAGAGGAAGTGCTCCGTCGCCTTCGGGTACTTCGAGTCGGGGTGGGGGAAGTCGGTCTCGAACACGATGTGGTCGTCGCCCATCCACCGGATCACGTCGGACACGAAGCGGTCGTCGCACTCGGTGGAGATCCAGCAGTTCCGCCGGAAGTACTCGGTGGCCGACATCGTCAGCTCCGGCGCCTCGGCCGCGCCCGCGAGCTCCAGGTGCTCGTCGATGCGGTGCAGCCACGACGGCAGCCACCCGCAGCCCGCCTCCATGTAGGCGACCCGCAGCTTCGGGAACCGCTCGTAGACCCCGTGCACCACCATCGAGAGCAGCGCGCACTGCGCCTCGTGCGGGTGCACGACCGTGTGCCACTCGGTGAACGTGCCGAAGCGGTCGGATCCGGCGGTGGGCGCGTTCAGGCCCATGTACTCGTGGGTAGCGAACGCGCAGTCGAGGTCCTGGAGGAGCTCGTACACCGGGTCGTAGTAGCGGTCACCGAGGTTGCGGTGGTTGAACTGGTCGGGCCGGGCCCAGAAGCAGCGGATGCCGAGCTCGTCGTACGCGTACTGGATCTCGTCGACGGCCCGGGCAACGTCGTTCAACGGCACCGGGCCCGACGTGATCACGCGCCCGCCGGAGGTGTCGCGCATCTCCGCGCCCCAGCGGTTGTAGGCCCGGGCCATCGCCGCCTGCAGCTCGGGGTCGATGCCCTCGAGCCACATGTCGTACTCGGGCCCGTAGATCACCATGACGTCGACGCCTTCGACCGCGATCGACTCCGCCACGCGGTCGCCGGTGAAGCCCTTGGTGACGATGTCGCCGTACTTGGCGATCATGTCCTCGGCGGTCCAGTTGATCGCCTTCTGGAACTGGCCGTAGATCGACGTGGGGTGCTGGGACCAGCGGCCGTCGACCGTGACCGGGTTGTAGTGGTCGAGCCCTGCCGGCGCCCGCCGGCCGATGCGGTCCCGATGCCGCTTGTCGAGGTACTCGGGCCACAGGTCGGGCGGGTAGATGACGTGCGCGTCGGCGTCGAAGATCTTGAGCCCGTCTCGCATGTCCCCCTCTTTCGTTGCTGCGCTTCCGGTGTTGCGCTTGGCTTCCGGTGCTGCGCCTGGCGTCCCCGCCCGCTCCTCCCTGGCGTACCCCGCTCCTAGTCAACCACGTCTACCAAGCGGTCGCTAGGTTGGGTGGCGATCGGACAGGCCAGCCGGGAGCATGGGCGCCAGGGCCGCCAGCGCCCGGGGAATGGCCTTCCCGTACCCCTCCGCTTCGATGCGGGGGCCCAGCATCTCCAGCTCGAACGGCCCGGCGAACCCGACTTCGAGCGTGGCCCGGACCAGCCGGGCCAGCGGGATGTCACCGTCGCCCGGTACCGCCCGCTCGCTGGCGGTGGTGTCGCCGACGACGTAGTCGCTCAACTGGACGACGCGGAACGTGTCGACACCCTCGGCGATGGTCCGGTCCAGCTGGCGCTCGAACCAGCAGTTCGTGACCTCGACGACGAGACCGAGGTCGAGCCGGCGGGCCACCTCGACCGCGTCCGCCAGCGTGTGGACGAACCCCACGTCCCGCCGCATCGGGTTGCTGTTCTCGATCGCGATCGCGACGCCGATCGCGGCGGCGCGCTGCCGCACCGGCCCGACCGCCGCCTCGAGCGCGTGGACCGCCTCGTCGAAGTCGAGCGGGCCGGGCGCGCCGGCGGTGATGAACAGGCACCCCGCCCCCACTCCGGCGGCAACGTCGACCGCGGCGTCGAGCGCGCGCCGGCGCGCGCCCCACGTCGCGCGATCGGCGAGGTCGAAGCCGCGGCAGGCAATGCTGCTCACGGTGAGCCCGGCCGCCCGCACGTGCTCGCCCGCGGCCTCGAGGCCGACCGCCTCCAGCTTGTCGAGGTACAGCCCGACGTGCTCGATGCCGAGCTCGTCCCACAGCTCGAGGTCCTGGTCGAAGGTGAAGCCCACGCTCGAGAGCGCGCTGACCGACAGCCGCGAATCAACCAAGCAAGCGTTAGTGTAAGCCGGGCATGGCGACCATCGTCGACGACGCCATCACCGGCGAGATCATCCGCAACGGCTTTGCGGTCGCAGCCGAGGAAGCAAGCGTCGTGGTCGTGCGGTCGTCGCACAGCACCTTCATCCAGGAGGGGGCGGACGCGTGCGCGGCCATCCTCGACGCGCGCGGGCAACTGGTCGCTCAGTCCACCGCGACCAGCCTCATGCACGGCGCCAGCCTGCGGTGCTCGCTGCCGTCGCTGTTGGAGGACTTCGCGATCGACTCGATGGAGCCGGGCGACGTGTTCGCGCTCAACGACCCGTATCGCGGCGGGATCCACGCCAACGACATCCTCGTGTTCCGCCCGATCTTCAGTGACGGAAGGGTCGTGTTCTTCGCCGGCACATTGATCCACGTCGCCGACCTCGGCGGGAACGCCGTCGCCGGGCTCGCCGCGCTGGCGACCGACACGTTCGCCGAAGGTCTGTTGCTGCCACCGGTGCATCTCTACCGGCGAGGTGAGCCGGCGGGTGCGGTTCTCGACATCATCGCCCGCAACAGCCGTGCGCCCGAGAAGGTGATGGGCGACGTGAAGGCCCTCGTGGCCGGCGTCAACGTGATCGCCCGCCGAATCGAGGAGCTCCTCGAACGGTACGGAGCAGAAGAGCTCGAGCGCTTCGTTGCCGCGTCGATCGACGAGACCGAACGCCGCGTGCGCGCCGACCTCTGCCGGCTGCCCGACGGGACGTATCGCGGCACGTTTCCCATCGACGGCGACGGCGTCGATCCCGACCGCGAATTCGCCGTGCAGGCGGCGGTGACGCTCGACCACGGCGCCATCACGGTGGACTTCGCAGGGACCTCGCCCCAGGCCCGCGGCACGATCAACTCCTCGTTCTCGCAAACGCTTTCGGGTGTGGTCTATGCCGTCCGCTGCTTCGTCGACCCCACGATCCCGATGAACGAAGGCTGCTTCCGCCCGCTGCGCACGGAGCTGCCCACGGGCACGCTGGTGAACCCCGAGCCACCCGCGGCCTGCGGCGGGCGGATCATGACGGTGGCAGCGGCGGTGGAGGCGATCCTGCACGCGCTGGCCGGTGCGCGGCCCGACCACGCAGTCGGCGCCAGCGCGCTGATCCACGTCTTCTCGCTCAGCGGTGTTGCTGCGGACGGCACGCCGTGGCTCAATCTGTTCTACGAGTTCGGCGGCCTCGGCGCCCGCGCCGGTTCCGACGGCCCCGACGCCACCGGCGCCTTCTTCCTCGGTGGACGGTCGGTGCTGCCGCAGATCGAGCCGCTCGAGGCGCAGTACCCGTTGCTGGTGCGGTCGTCTCGGCTGTGGCCCGACTCGGGCGGCGCCGGCGAATGGCGCGGCGGGCTCGGCGTCGAGACCGTGATCGAGCTGCTCACCGACGCCGTCGTCACGGTGCGGGGGGCGCGCATGGACCTGCCGCCCCCGGGCGCGCAGGGCGGTGCGCCCGGCGCCGGGGGCGTGTTCGCGATCGAGCGACACGATGGACGCATCGACGTGCTCCCGTCCAAGGCCGCCAACGTCGAGATCGGGGCCGGCGAACGCTTCGTGCTGCGCACCTCGGGCGGCGGCGGGCTCGGCGATCCCAAACGGCGCGACCCGGAGCTCGTACGCGCCGACGTGGCCGCCGGCCGCGTGACGGTCGAGGGTGCCGCACGCGACTACGGCGTGGAGCTCGCATGACTCGCGGATGTGCGATCGGCGTCGACGTCGGCGGGACGTTCACCGACGCGGTCCTCGCCGATGCGTCCGGTGACGTCACGATCGGGAAGGTGCTCACCACACCCGACGACCCGCGTGCCGGAATCGTGCACGCGATCGAGCGCGTGCTCGCCGACTCCGGGCTCGACGCCAGCGCCGTCACGCGGGTCGTGCACGGCACCACGCTCGCAACCAACGTCGTGCTCCAGCGCCGCGCCGAAGCGATCGCGCTCGTCACCACGAAGGGATTCGCCGATCTCCTCCGGCTCGGCCGAGAAGCGCGGGTCGAGGGCGATCGGTACGACCTGCTGTTCACGCCCGCGCCGCCGCCCGTCGATCCTCGCCTCACCTTCGAGATCGCCGAACGCGTTGACGCGCACGGCGAGGTGCTCGTCCCGCTGACCGACGAGGCGATCACAGAGGTCGTGCACCGGGTCGCAGCCGCCGCTCCCGCGGGCATCGCAATCTGCTTCCTCCACTCGTACGCACATCCCGATCACGAGCTCGCGGTTGCAGCCGCGTTCCGCGACGCGCTGCCCGAGACCTACGTGACGTGCTCGTGGGAGGTCTGGCCCGAGACGCGCGAGTACGAACGGGCGATGACCACCGCGGTCTGCGCGCTCGTGGGGCCGGTGATGGCGCGCTACCTCGCCGGGCTCGAAGCGCACCTGCGCGAGCTTGGCATCGGCTGCCCGATCGAGATCATGGAGTCGAGCGGCGGGGTGATGTCCACGGGCGCAGCGGCGCGGCGGCCGGTCGCGACGGTGGAGTCGGGTGGCGCCGCCGGCGTGACCGCGGCGGGGATCGTGGGTCGCACGGTCGGTGCCGGCGACGTGATCTCGTTCGACATGGGCGGCACCACCGCCAAGACCGGCATCGTGCGCGAGGGTGACCCCACGATCACGCACGACTTCCAGGTCGGCGGGAAGGGGAGCTTCGGCGGCGCCCGGGCCGGCACCGGGGTCCCACTCAAGATCCCGGTCGTCGACATCGCCGAGGTCGGTGCCGGAGGAGGCAGCATCGCCTGGCTCGACGGCGGCGGTGCGCTCCGGGTCGGGCCCCGGTCCGCGGGTGCAGCGCCCGGTCCGGCCTGCTATGGGCTCGGTGGCACCGAGCCCACCGTGACCGACGCCAACCTCCTGCTCGGCTACCTCGACCCTGCCGGTCTCGCCGGTGGTGTGTCACTCGCGCCCGAGCTCGCGCACGCGGCGATCGAGCGCGCCGTCGCCGATCCTCTCGACGTCGACGTGCCCGACGCTGCGCGCGCGATCCACGAGATCGTCAACGCCGCCATGACGGCCGCCATCAGGGTCGTCACCGTGCAGCGCGGCATCGACCCGCGAGGGTTCGCGCTCGTCGCGTTCGGCGGTGCCGGTCCCATGCACGCAGCGCGCCTGGCAGCGACGTTCGGGATCCGGTCGGTGATCGTGCCGTGGGGTGCAGGCGTCGCGGCCGCGTTCGGGCTGGTGAGCTCCGACCGCACCGTCGACCTGGTCCAGACCCGGATCGTCGATCTCGAGGACCTGAACGATCCCTCGGTCGTCGAAGCACAGTTCGCCGAGCTCGAGCGACGCGGCCGCGCGGAATTGGCGGCCGGCGAGGGTCGGTACGTGGTGACAAGGTCGGCCGACCTGCGCTTCCGGGGTCAAGCCCATCAGCTCACGGTGCCGGTGACCGGCGGGCCGTTCGGGGGTGAAGACATCAGCGTGCTCGCCAAACGGTTCCACGAGGTGTATCGCCACACATACGGCATTGACACCGACGCGCCGGTACAGCTGGTCAACGCACGCGTCCGGGTCGTGCGGGTCGTCGACAAGCCCGATCGGCGACCGGCGGCGGCCGGCACGAGCGACGTCGGCGCGGCGCAGGTCGGCGAACGACCAGCCTCGTTCGCGGAGGCCGGCGGATTCGTCGCCACACCAGTGTTCGATTGGAGCCGGCTCGATCCCGGGCACACCGTCGGCGGGCCCGCGATCGTCGAAGGGCGGGACGCGACGATCGTGGTCCCACCGGCACATGTCGCGGTCGTCGACGGGTGGCGCAACCTGGTCCTCGAGCTGCCGCGCCCGGGTGTGGGATGACGGCCGAGCGAGCGGCGCGCCGGCGGGCCGTCCCGGCGGAGTCGGTACGGCGAGAGGAGATCCTCGCCATCGCCACCCGGATCTTCGCCGACAAGGGCTACGCCAGCACGACCGTGCGCGAGATCGCCGACGCCGCCGGCATCCTCTCCGGGAGCCTGTACCACCACTTCGACTCCAAGGAGTCGATGCTCGACGAGGTGATGCGCGCCTTCCTGGACGGCGCCGTCGATCGGTACCGGCGAACCGTGACCAAAGGCGGAGATCCGCTCGGCGTGCTGCGGGCCCTCGTGCACGACGGCTTCGCCGCGCTCGGCAGCAATCCGGCGGCACTTGTGGTGATGATCAACGAGTTCAACCTGCTGGTGCAGTCCCCACGGTTCGCATACCTGCGGGAAGGTGCCTCCGAGACCGAGCGCCTGTGGGCGGGCGTGATCGAGGAGGGCATGCGCACGGGTGTGTTCCGCTCCGACATCGATCCCCGCATGATCTACCGGTTCATGCGGGACACGATCTGGATCAGCGTGCGCTGGTACGACCCCGACGGCAAGAACACGATCGAGGAGATCGCCGACTTCTACCTCGAGATGCTTCTCGACGGCATCCGGGTGCGGTGAAGCCGCTCCAGAAGCTGCGACCTAGAGCGAGTAGAGGGCGGCGGCGTTGCCGCCGACGAGCAGCTCGAGCTCGTCGTCGGGGATGCCCTCGAAGTCGCGTTCGATGACCTTGCGCGAGTGCGGCCAGGTCGAATCGGAGTGCGGGTAGTCGCTCGCCCACATCAGCTGGCTCACGCCCACGCGGTGTCGGGTCTCGACCGCCACGGGGTCCTTCTGGAACGTGAAGCAGGCGTTGGTCCCGAGGTACTCACTCGGTGTGCGCCGGATCGTGACGTCGGGCGCGAGCCAGTGTCGGTGGCGCTCGAAGAGCTGGTCGAGGCGATAGGCGTAGTGCGCGACCCAGCCGGCGTCGTGCTCGGCCGAGATCACGCGCAGCTCGGGATGGCGGTCGAAGACGCCGCCGAAGACGAACAGCGAGAGGGTCTGCTGCATCGCCTGCACGACGCTCATGACCGTCATCATCCGGATGCCGGAACCGAGCATGGGGTCGCCCACGGGATCACCGGTGAGTGCGATGTGGAACGACACCGGCAGCCACCGCTCCGCGCACGCGGCCCACAACGGGTCGAACCGCGCTTCCGCGTAGTGGCCTTCCGGCGGCCGGCCGGGAACAAGTACGCCGCGCAGGCCCGCATCGTGCATGCGCGCGACCTCGGCGACCGCGGCGTCGACGTCGACCGTCGGCACGAGCGCGATGCCGGCAAGGCGATCGGGAGCACCCGCGCAGAGCTCGGCGAGCCAGTCGTTGTACGCCCGGGCGCACGCGAGCTCGTACTCGGCGTCGGTCAGCTGGGTGAGCGCCATGCTGATCGACGGATAGAGCACCTCGGCGGCAATGCCGTCGACGTCCTGATCGGCGAGTCGGGCCTCGAGGTCCCAGCCACCGGCGCGGGCGTCGTCGAACGAACCGCCTTCGCGCAGCTCCTCCGACGACTTGCCGGCGGCGCCGGGCAGGCTCACCGGCTGCGGCGCCAACCCGTCGATGAGGAAGTGGTGGGTGCCGCGCTCGCGGTCCTCGACGACCCGGGGCGCCCGCTGGGCGAAGCGCCCGCCGGCGAGGGCGCGCACCCACAGGTCGGCAGGCTCGAGCACATGGCTGTCGGCCGAGACGATCCGCATGGTGGCCCCCTCGCTCGCTCGGGGGTTACCCTACCAAGCGCACGCTTGGTCGAGTTCGGGGGAACGATGAGCAGCGGCGAGCCCAGCTTCTTCGTGGTCGACGAGCTGCCGTGGCCCGACGAGGACAAGGTCGGCACCGCGCCGAAGGAGCTGGTCGAAGAAGCGCGACGCAGGGGCGCCAAGCGCAAGTTCCTCGCCCGCGGTGAGGGCGGGTTCCACTCGCAGTACTCGGTGTTCCCGCCCGGCTACGCCGTGCCGCTCCACAGCCACGACCACGACGAGATGATCGTCGTGCTCGAGGGCAGCTGCACCCTGCTCGACGACGGCCCCACCCTGCGCGCGCACGACTCGATGGTGCTGCACGGCGGCTACGAGTACGGCTTCACCGCCGGCGACGACGGCATGACCTTCCTCACGATCCGCACCGCGGCCGCGGGAACGAAGCTCGCGTGACCCGCCCGCCGTGTTTTGGCGCCGCGATTCCGGAACTCTTCCGCGATCGCGGCGCCAGAAGCGGTTCAGGAGCCCAAGAGCCGTGCGCGCAGGGCCGGGTCCTGCACGAAGACGGGCACGTTGTCCTCGTCGAGGAACGACGGGCGGATCGACGAGCCGCCGTCGACCGCCAACACCTGACCGGTGACATAGCCGGCGAGGTCGGACAGCAGGAACAGCACCGCGCCGGCGACGTCCTCGGGCAACCCGCGGCGGCCCAGCGGGATCGCGGCCCGATCCTCGGGCGTTTCCTCGGGCGCGCCGCTGGCACGATTCTTCGGCGTGCGCACGGTCCCGGCCGCGACCGCATTGACACGGACGCGGTGCCGGCCGAGCTCGAGCGCGGCGGTACGGGTGAGCGCGAGCATGCCGGCCT
>JAPSGP010000004.1 GCA_031177445.1 Acidimicrobiia bacterium | reverse complement strand
CCAGCGTCGAGGTCGTCGAAGCGGGCCCGAAGCTCGGCGACCGTGTGGGTGCGGTCGAAGCGAACCGGATAGGGATCGACACCACGGTCGCGCAGCGCCTCGACCTTGGCGAGCCGCCGGGCGCGCTCGTCGTCCGTCATCGCGCGCTCACCGGTTCCGCTCGAACACGATCCGCAGGCCGCGGAGCGTCAGCCACGGCTCGTTGTGCTGGATCGTTCGCGAGAACGGCATGAGCAGCTCGGCCTGGCCTCCGGTGGCGACGACGGTGCACTCGCCGAGCTCGGCCTCGAAGCGGTCGACCAACGCGTCCACCTGGCCGGTGAAGCCGTAGATCGCACCCGACTGGATCGATTCCATCGTCGACTTGCCGATCACGTTTTTCGGCGGCACCAGTTCCACGCGCCGGAGTGCGGCGGCCCGGGCGAACAGCGCGTCCATCGAGATCTCGATGCCGGGGAAGATCGCGCCGCCCAGGTACTCGCCCTTCTCGCTGATCGCCTCGATCGTGTTCGCCGTCCCGAAGTCGACGACGATGGACGGGCCGCCGTAGAGGTCGTAAGCCGCGACCGCGTTGGCGATGCGGTCGGCGCCGACCTCCTTCGGGTTGTCGTAGAGGATCGGCATCCCGGTCCGGACGCCGGGCTCGATCACGAGCGCATCGAACCCGAAGTAGCGCCTGGTCATGAGCCGGAGCGCCGCAGTCATACGCGGGACACCAGAGGCAACCGCGACCCCGCTCACCTGGGCGTCGAACGAGAAACCGTGGAACCCCAGGAACTGCTGGATCATCAGCGCGAGCTCGTCCTCGGTGCGCTCGGCGACGGTCGCGATGCGCCAGTGGTCGGCCAGCTGGGCTCCGTTGAACAGACCGATCACCGTCTGGGTGTTCCCGGCGTCGACAGCGAGCAGCATGCTCAGTCTCCAGTGCGGTGATCGAAGTCGAGGCCGATGTCGAGCGCGGGAGCGGAATGGGTGATCGCCCCGACCGCGAGGTAGTCGGCACCGGCCTCGGCATACGACCGTGCGGTCTCGAGTGTCACCCGGCCCGAGACCTCGACCGGGGCGACGCCCGACAGCACCGCCACCGCCTCCGCCACTTCGCGGGGAGACATGTTGTCGACCAGCACGAGGTCGGGGCCCGCCGCCTTGGCTTCGGCGACCTGCTCCAGCGAGTCGCATTCCACTTCGACGACACGTCCCGGCCACTGCTCCCGGGCGCGCTCGATGGCGTCGCGGACGGTGAGGTGGACGAGGTGGTTGTCCTTGATGAGGACGGCGTCCGACAACGACTCGCGGTGGTTGGCGCCGCCACCTGCCCGTACTGCGGCCTTTTCGAGCGCGCGGAGCCCGGGCAACGTCTTGCGGGTGTCGCGGATCCTCGTCGCGGTGCCGGCGACCGCATCCACGAAGGCCCGGGTGAGCGTGGCCACGCCCGAGCAATGGCAGAGCAGGTTGAGCGCGGTGCGCTCGGCCACGAGCAACGAGCGGGCAGGGCCTTCGAGGTGCGCGAGACGATCGGCGGCAGCGACGGCGGCGCCGTCCACTGCCCCCCATCGCACCTCGATGGTCGGGTCGACCTGACGGAACACCTCTCGTGCCGCCGATGATCCGGCGAGCACGCCGGGGGACCGCGCAACCAGCGCGCCACGGCCGCGCGCGCCGGCGGGCACGACCGCGAGTGACGTCAGGTCGCCGAGCGTGCCCAGATCCTCCGCCAGCGCCCGGGCGACGACGTCGCGCACGATCGCGATCGGAGGATCAAGCTCGCTCATCGACGCACCGCCCGCAGCGTTGGTACAGAAGACCCCCCTCGTTCCGGGTGTTCTGCACCACCGATCGACGCGACCCGGTCGGGAAGCGGGACGAACACCGGCGACGGTCCGCCGCCGAAGACGAATCGCCCGAGAAACTCGGGCGCTGCGGCGAAGTGATCCTGCCGGGTGTGGGTGCCGCGTGACTCCGTCCGACGGGTCGCCGCCTCGACCAACGCGGTCCCAACTGTGACGAGGTTGTGCACCTCGGGGTCCGAGGCGTCCATCGTCGCGAGCTCCTTGGTCGCACGTTCGAGCCGCACGGCCTCTCGCAACACACCCGCATCGCGGGTCATGAGGTCCTGGACGTCGCCGCGCGTCGTGCCGCCGGCATGCAGCGCCGAGCTCGGCTGGCGCGCCGGCGCGACGGAGTCGTGCACGAGCTCGAGCACACCCGACGGCTCGGGCGCGTCCTTGCCGCTCGCGATCGCGCCGATCGCCCGTCGGGCAAAGACCATTCCGTCGAGCAGCGAGTTCGACGCCAACCGATTGGCGCCGTGCACCCCCGAGTTCGCGACCTCCCCGGCGGCCCAGAGGCCGGGCAGGGTCGTGGCGCCGTCGAGATCGGTGCACACCCCGCCGCAGAGGTAGTGCGCGGCCGGCGCCACCGGGAGCCAGTCGCGGCGAGGATCCAGGCCCACGGCCTGGCAGGCGCGCCAGATCGTCGGAAAGCGCGTGTCGAAGCGCTCGATGGCGGTGGCGTCGAGCCACAGATGATCCATCGGTCCATCGTCGATTCGGCGCGCGATGGCTCGAGCGACGATGTCGCGGGGTGCCAGATCGGCGAGCGGGTGCTCGGTCGCCATGAACGCTCGGCCGGCGGCGTCGCGGAGGACCGCGCCTTCGCCCCGTAGCGCTTCGGAGAGCAACGGCCGCGGCATCGCCGGATGATGGAGCGCCGTGGGATGGAACTGCATGAACTCGACGTCGGCGACCGCGACACCGGCGCGCAGCGCCATCGCGATCCCGTCTCCGGTGGAGACCGGTGGATTGGTGGTGACGGCGAAGCACTGACCAGCACCGCCGGTGGCGAGCATCGTGTGCCGGGCATGAATCTGTTGGACCGCGCCCTCGGGTGAGATCGCCGTGGTGCCGGCGGCGCGGCCCTGCTCGACAAGGAGGTCGAGCGCCAGCCAGCCCTCGCGCACTGCGGCGGTCGTCGCGCCGACCGCCGCGACCAGGGCGCGTTCGATCTCCGCGCCGGTTGCGTCGCCGCCGGCGTGCACGACGCGTGCGACCGAGTGACCACCTTCCCGCGTGAGGGCGAGCGCCGCCGCTTCGCCGTCGCCGGTGCGATCGAACACCGCCCCCATCGCGATGAGCTCGCGAACCCGGTCGGGCCCCTCAGTGACCAGGACCTTGACCGCGAGCGGATCGCACAACCCCGCGCCCGCGCCCAGGGTGTCGCGGAAGTGGAGCTCGGGCGAGTCGTCACCGGGCGCTTCCAGCGACGCCGCCGCCACACCGCCCTGGGCGTACTGGGTCGCAGAGCTCGCGAGCTCGCACTTGGTCAGCACGACGACCGACCATCCCGCCTGGGCGGCGTGCACCGCGGCCGACAGCCCGGCGATGCCGCTGCCCAGGACGAGCAGGTCGACCGTCATCGACAAAGGGTAGCGAGGGGAGGAAACGCTCAGGGGGCGAGTTCGTGGAGCTCGCGGTCGAGCGCTTGGAACGACTCGTCGGTCGGGCGGTTGCGCGAGTCGACGTGCACGATCTTTGGTGCGTACTCGTCCAGCTCGGAGTCGTCGTACTGCGCGTAGCTGATGACGATGACCCGATCGCCGGTGTGCACGAGCCGCGCCGCAGCCCCGTTCAGGATCACGTCGCCCGGACCACCGCGGATGACGTACGTCTCGAAACGGGAACCGTTGTCGATGTCGAGCACCTGCACCTGCTCGTGCTCGAGCAGGTCGGCCAGGTCCATCAGCACCGGGTCCAGGGTGATCGACCCGACGTAGTTCAGGTCGGCGCCGGTCACGGTGGCGCGGTGGATCTTGGACTTCATCATCGTGCGTTGCATGAGCGTGCTCCCCTACGACAGTGAGATGCGAGCATTCGAGTCGACTCTCGGGTGTTCAACCTGAGGTCCCCGCCGGAAGCTCTGCTTCCGTTGGGGTTCAGTGGTGCTCCCTTGTGTGATGACTCCGAGATCGGTGGTGACCTCGGAGCCGGAGATCTGCAGGGTGATGTTGTCGATGAGGCGCGTGCCGCCGACACGGGCGGCGACGGCGACGAGGAGGTCTCCCGCCAGCGTGGTGACCGTCGACAGATCAGTGCAGCGGCGCACCTCGACATACTCGAGATCGAGCCCAAGGTGCGTGCCGGCATGTTCGATGCCGGTTCGCAGCGCCTCCGGATCGCGCTCGCCGCGCTCCACCGCTTCGGCTGCGTCGCGCAGTGCCTGGAAGATGCCGGTGGCGCGCCAGCGTTCGTCGGACGAGAGGTAGGCGTTCCGGCTCGACATCGCGAGCCCGTCGGGCTCGCGCACGAGCGGGCAACCGACGACCGAGACCGGAAGGTCGAGATCGGCGACCATGCGGGACACGACCGCGACCTGCTGGTAGTCCTTGCGCCCGAAGTACGCGGTGCACGGTCCGACGATCGCGAACAGCTTTGCGACGACGGTGGTGACCCCGTCGAAGTGCGTCGGCCGCGCCGCCCCGCACAAGCCCTCGGTCAGCCCCGCGACGTGGACCGTCGTGCGCGTGGGTTCGGGGTACATCTCGGCGATGCTCGGTGTGAACAGGATGTCGACACCTTCGCCCTGTGCCGCGTCGGAATCACCGGCGAGGTCGCGGGGATAAGCGTCGAGGTCCTCGTTCGGACCAAACTGCAGCGGGTTCACGAAGATCGTCGTCACGACGAGATCGGTCTGCTCGCGAGCCGTCCGCATGAGCGAGCGGTGACCCTCGTGGAAGTAGCCCATCGTGGGCACGAGACCCACCCGCCGGCCGTCGCGGCGCGCGGCATCGCAGTGGGCCCGGAGGTCGTCGATGCGATCGACGGCGATCACGTCAACACCGCTTCCAGCGGCGCCGGATCCGAGCCGGCGAGCCCGGCGGCCTCCCGAGCGAGCACGGAGTACGCATCGAGCTCGTCGATGGACAGCGCGTCGAGATGCCGTGCGACGGTGTCGACGTCGCCACGAGCAACCGGACCGGTGAGCGCCGCCGCGGGCCCGAGCCGCTCGACGTTGTCGAGGGTCGCTCGCACGAGGGGCAAGAAGGCGGCGACCGGCACCCCGGCCGAGCTCGCGATGCGCTCGACCTGCGCCAGCAGCGCGACGAGGTGGTTGGAGGCGACGCAGGCGGCGGCGTGGTACCGAACCCGCTCGGCCTCGTCGATGCGGAACGGCCGCATCCCGAGCGACAGCGCGAGTCGCTCGACCCGCGGCGACCCGTCGACCGCGCACCACGACCCCGGAAGCCGGTCGCGGCCCAGCGCGCCATCGGGCAGCGACTGGAGCGGGTGGAGCGATCCCACCTCGACGTCGGGACGCGCGCCGGCGACGGCGTCGAGCTCGCTCAACGACCGGGCGCCGGAGAGATGCACGACCAGTGAAGCGCTTTCCAGCGACGGTGCGACCTCTGCCGCGGCGGCCGCGATCGCGGCGTCGGGAGTGGCCACTATCACGAGATCGGCGTCGCGTCCGGCGTCGCTCACGGGTACGGGCGCGGCACCCAGCAGCTTCGCGACCGAGCGCGCCGTCGGGGAGTCGGACGTTCGACCCGCGACCGAGACCGGGGTCACCCCGCGATCCCGCAACGCGAGCGCGATCGCGGCCCCGGCCCGCCCCGGGCCGACGAGCGCGAACGCTCGGAACGGACTACTCGCCTGCTCTGCTGAGTTCACGAAGGAGAACCTTTCGTTCCAGTCCCCTCAGGGGTACCGGACTACTGGGCCTCTGGCAGCACCAACTCTAGCTCGGCCCGCCGCACGCCCGCCTCGGGGGCAGACCCGGCCGCCAGGCTCGGATCGAGGTCGCCGAGCGGCACCATCACGAAGGCTCGCTCTCGCATTCGGGGGTGGGGGACGACGAGGTCGTCCTCGTCCACCTGTTCGGTGCCGACGAGCAGCACGTCGACATCGAGCGTGCGCGGGCCCCAGCGCTCGGCCCGCACCCGACCGGCCGCCGACTCGAGCCGGTGCGCGACCTCGAGCAGCCCTCGCGGGGTCAGGTCGGTGTCGAGCGCGACGACGGCGTTGAGGTACTCGGGCTGGGGCGGCCCCCCGACGGGATCGGTTTCGTACACCGGGGACACGGCGACGACCGTGACGCCAGGCGTTGCCGCCAGCCCGTCGACCGCAGCCTGGAGATGGGCGACACGATCACCGAGGTTCGAGCCCAGGCCCAGGTACGCGCGGGTCAACGCTGGATGTGCACGGCCACGTGGTCGACCATGGCGCGCACGGGAGGATGGAGCTTGCGCACGGTGACGTTGACCGAAGCGACGCGCGGGTCCGCCTGGCACACCTCGGCGATGCGGGTGGCGAGCCGCTCGAGCAGGTGGTAGCGCTCGGACTTCACCACCCGGCTCACGGCTTCGGCAACCGCCGAGTAGTCGACGGTGTCGTCGAGGTGATCGCTGTCGCCGGCGGCCTTCATGTCGACCTCGAGCTCTACGTCCACCTCGAAGGGCTGCGGCCGCGACTGCTCCTCGGGCAGCGCGCCATGCACGCCCAGCTCGCGTAGACCGGCGATGACGATCCTCCCCATCGCGCGCTACCCCGCGGCGCGGTCGGGAGACGGTGGCTTGCGCACGATCCCCTCTTCGACGGTAACTGCGACGATCTCGCGTCCGACCGATCCGAGCTGTCGCCCGGTGAGCTTCTCGAGCACGACGATGGCGTGAGGGCCTTCGTTCACGAGGCCCGTATAGAGGAGGTAGCCCGCGACGACACCGAGGAGTCGGTCGGCGAACTCCTCATGGTGCACGAGGACCCGTTCAGCTGGATCGTCGAGCCAGCGGGCGAGCGTCGTGTAGATGTCACGCAGGCGCTCGGGCAGCTCGTCGTGCCGGCCCAACGGGATGTGCTCGTACGCGATGCCGGCTTCCTCGTAGGCGTGCAGATTGTGGGGTGAGTCCAGGAGCGTGAGCACGTGGGTGAACCCGTGGTTGGCCAGCCAGATCAGCTCTTCCTGACGACGCACCTTGCGGTGGTTCCGGGCGAAGCCGCCCGGGCGCTCCGACGCTGCCAGGCGTTCGCGGATGATCCACGTCAGGAAGCGCGGCTCGAGCCCCTGCGCCCATCGCCCTCTCATGCCGCGTCCAGCTCGGCGGTGCGCATCGCGTCCAGGAGCTGGATCGCGGTCGCAGCGGGGGCCGCGTCGTGCACGCGCACGACCGATGCACCGCGCTCGACCACCCAGACGACCGTGGCGAGTGTGGCCGCATCGCGCTGATCGACCGGGAGATCGACGCCGGCGGTCGCGCGTCCGACGACCTTCCCCAGGAACGTCTTGCGGGAGGTCCCGACCAGCAGCGGTACCCCGACCCGCGCCACCAGCTCGTCGAGTCGCGCCAGCAGCTCGATGTTGTGGGCGACCGTCTTTCCGAACCCGATGCCCGGATCGGCACACAGCGCTTGCTCGGCGACGCCGGCCGCGCGGGCCGCGTCCAACCGGGCACAGAGGAAGTCGCCGACGTCCGCGACGACGTCGTCGTAACGAGGATTGCGCTGCATCGTGCGGGGTTCGCCCTGCATGTGCATGGCGACGAAGCCGGCGCCGGCCGCGGCCGCGACGTCGAGGATCTCGGGCTCGAGCCGTCCCGCGGACACGTCGTTCACGACGGTCGCTCCGGCATCGAGCGCGGCCGCAGCCACCGTCGCCTTCGTCGTGTCGATGCTGATCGGCACCCCGGCAGCTGGCGCGAGCCGCTCGATCACCGGGCGCACTCGCCCCAGCTCCTCACCCTCCGTGACCGGGTCGGCGCCCGGCCGCGTGGATTCCCCACCGACGTCGAGCAGATCGGCGCCCGCGGCGACGAGTGCCAGTCCGTGTTCGACGGCGGCGGCAGCGTCGATGAACGCGCCGCCGTCGGAGAACGAGTCGGGGGTGACGTTCACGATCCCCATCACGGCGGGCCGGCGACTGCAGAGCGACGCCCAGTCGAACACGGGTCGCAGCGTACCGGCGCCCCCGCCAGAGGTGTCGAGAACCTGACGAGCGCCTTAGGCGGTTCCTGCGAGAGCCCGCATCAGATCCGCTGGCCGGCGTGGCCGATGAAGCTCATCGCCTCGGCCCGGGTCGCCGGGTTGTCCTTGAACAGGCCTCTGACGGCGGACGTCACGGTGAGCGAACCTGGTTTGCGCACGCCGCGCATGGTCATGCAGAGGTGCTCGGCCTCGACCACGACGAACACGTGCGGCGTCAGGGCCTCGACGAGCGCGTCGGCGATCTGTGTGGTCAGACGCTCCTGTACTTGAGGGCGATGGGCGTACCCGTCGACCAGCCGGGCGAGTTTCGACAGGCCGGTGATACGACCTTCCTCGTCCGGGATGTAAGCGACGTGCGCGCGGCCGTGGAACGGCACGAGGTGATGTTCGCAGTGGCTCACCAGCGGGATGTCGCGCACCATCACCATCTCGTCGTGGTTGGCCTCGAACTGGATGGTGAGGTGCTGCACCGGATCAGTGAACATGCCCTCGAAGATCTCGCTGTACATGTCGGCGATCCGCCGCGGCGTGTGCCGCAGGCCGTCACGTTCCGGATCTTCGCCGATCGCCTCGAGGATCTCGCGGACTGCCCGCTCGATCCGGGGCTTGTCCACGTCGGTCTGGCCCGCAACGACGCGCACGATCTCGCTCATGCTCCGGACTCCCTCCTCGGCGGCGGCAACGGTCGATCGCTGGCCGCCGCCGATGCTGCCCGCCCGGCACTGTCAGCGCGCTCGGCGCTCCACCGTACGGCCTGCTCCAGGATCTCCTGGACCCGTTCGGCCTCGAGTGTCTCGTGCTCCACGAGCTCGGCCGCCAGCCGGTCCAGCACGGCCCGGTTGGTCTCGAGGATCGTCCGCGCGACGCCGTGTGCCGACTCGATGAGCCGCCGGACCTCGGCGTCGATCGTGGAGGCCACGT
Source organism: Acidimicrobiia bacterium (assembly GCA_031177445.1). Taxonomy (GTDB): domain Bacteria; phylum Actinomycetota; class Acidimicrobiia; order IMCC26256; family JACDBD01; genus JAPSGP01. Next base: position 17,164 of record JAPSGP010000004.1, on the reverse strand, counting down.
CGTCCGAGTAGTCGGGCGTGCTGTTGAAGTCCCTCCCGAGGAACACCTCGCCGTGCGTCTGCCCGAATCGCATCGGTCCCAGCGATTCGCTCATCCCGAACTCCGTGACCATCTGACGAGCGATGGTGGTCGCCCGCTCGATGTCGTTCTGCGCACCGGTCGTCGGATCGGCGAAGATCAGCTCCTCCGCGGTCCGGCCACCGAGGAGCATCGCGAGCTCGTCGGTCAGCTCGCTCCGGGTGACGAGGAACTTGTCCTCGGTCGGAAGCGTGAGCGTGTAGCCCAACGCGCGTCCACGGGGGATGATCGACACCTTGTGCACCGGGTCGGTGCTCGGCAGCGCGTGCGACACCAAGGCGTGCCCGCCCTCGTGGTACGCGATGACGCGCTTCTCGCGCTCCGAGATGAGCCGGCTGCGGCGCTCCGGTCCGGCCATGACCCGATCGATGGCCTCCTCGAGCTGGGGCATGCCGATGAGCGCGAGGCCGTGCCGGGCGGAAAGCAACGCCGCCTCGTTCATGAGGTTGGCGAGATCGGCACCGGTGAACCCGGGGGTGCGGCGGGCGATGACGTCGAGGTCGACCCCGTCGGCCAGCGGCTTGCCCTTGGCGTGCACGCGCAGGATCGCCTTGCGGCCCTCGAGATCGGGACGGTCGACGACGATCTGGCGATCGAAACGTCCCGGCCGCAGCAGCGCGGGGTCGAGGATGTCGGGCCGGTTGGTCGCGGCGATCAGGATCACGCCCGTCTTCTGGTCGAAGCCGTCCATCTCGACGAGCAACTGGTTCAGCGTCTGTTCGCGTTCGTCGTGGCCGCCGCCGAGACCGGCGCCCCGGTGGCGACCGACGGCGTCGATCTCGTCGACGAACACGATCGCGGGCGCTGACGTCTTGGCCTGCTCGAACAGGTCGCGCACTCGTGAGGCGCCCACGCCCACGAACATCTCGACGAAGTCGGAACCGCTGATCGAGAAGAACGGGACACCCGCCTCACCGGCAACGGCCTTGGCGAGCAGTGTCTTTCCGGTACCGGGTGGACCGAACAGCAGGACCCCGCGTGGGATCTTGGCGCCGATCTCCTCGAACCGCGCCGGCGCCTCGAGGAAGTCCTTGATCTCCTGCAGCTCTTCGACCGCCTCGTCGAGGCCGGCGACGTCGGCGAACGTGGTCCGGGGATGGTCCTTGGAGAGGGCCTTGGCACGCGAGCGGCCGAAACCCATGATCCGGCCGCCGCCCTGGAAGCGGCTGAGGACGAACAGCAGCACCAGCGCGATGAACACGAAGGGCAGGATCCCGAACAACACGCCGATCCATTGGCTGGTCTTCTGGTTGTCGACGTCGAGCTCGACGTCGGCCGCAATGAGATCGGCGGTCAGCTGCTCCGTGTAGCCCTCGGGGAACTTGACCGTGTACCGAGTGCCGTCGCGCAGCTCGCCTCGAAGCTCGTGGTCCTGGTCGAGCAGCGTCGCGGTGACGACCTCGTCGTCGTCGAGCCGAGCCTGGAAGGTGTCGAGGTCGAGCTTCGTGCGGTCCGGGCCCCGATCGACGAGCTGCCAGGCGACGACCGCGATGACGGCGAGCACGATCACGTACACGACGACGCTGCGGCGCAGTTTGCTCAACGGACACTCCGTGCGGACGGGGAAATCAGGCTACCCCCGCACCGAACGGCGTCCGTCGGGGATGTCAGCCGAACAGCGGGCCGGTGTACTGGTAGATCGCCGGGAGGTTGCGGTACCGCTCGCCGACGTCGAGCCCGTAGCCGACGACGAAGTCGGGCGCGATGCGAAACCCGACGTAGCGCAGGTCGGGATCGACCTTCTGGAGCCCTTCCTTGACGAGGAGCGCGCACACTTCCAGCGAAGCCGGGCCCCGGGCGGCGAGATTCTTGCGGAGGTACGCAAGCGTGAGACCGGAATCGACGATGTCCTCGACGATCAGCACGTGCCGGCCCGTCAGGTCGATGTCGAGGTCCTTGAGGATGCGGACGACGCCACTCGTCCGGGTCGCCGATCCGTACGACGACACGGCCATGAAGTCGAACTCGACCGGCAGATCGATCGCTCTGGACAGGTCGCTCATGAACATGAACGCACCCTTGAGCACGCCGACGAGCAGTGGCGGTCGATTCGTGTAGTCGGAGGTGATCTCCTTCCCGAGCTCCCCCACGCGCTGTTGCAGATCCTCGGCCCCCACGACGAGCGCACCGAGATGCGGATCGTTCATGCCAATTCCTCCGCCGCCACGGCTACGGCGGCACGGCGTTTCCGAGCCGCGGTCACCGTACCGGCTCGCTCGATGTGCATCACACCGCGACGGACGACCACGCGCCGCCCACCGGCAAGGTCGGCGGCGACACCTTCGCCGCGGGCGATCGCCAGGACGGCCTCGACCTCGTCGAAGGACGGCGGGGGTTGGCCGAGCCAGCACCGCACCGCCCGCCGGGCAACCGGCGCGTGGAGACGCGCAAGGTCACACGACGTGGCGCCCGCTTCGGTCGGCCACTCATTGCGGGCGAGCTCGTCGAGGAACTCCGATTCCGCTCGGAGGACGTCGGCTTGGCGCGCCAGCACCGGCGCCATGTCACGCGCCGCGCCGCGATCGAGCAGGGGGAGCAGCTCGTGTCGCACCCACGCTCGCCGGAACGAGGTGTCATCGTTCGACGGGTCGTGCAGCGGCGTGATGCCGAGCTCTGCACACAGCGCAATCGTCTCCGCGTGGCGGATGCCGAGGAGCGGTCGAACGATTCGTCCCCGACGCACGGGCATCCCCGCGAGCCCGGCCGAACCGCTGCCGCGCAGCAGGTTCAACAGCACGGTTTCCGCCTGGTCGTCGAGGGTGTGGCCGACGAGGACCACGTCCCCGCCGAGCTCGGACTGCACCGCTTCGAGTGCCTCGTAGCGTTCGTCCCGTGCCCGCGCCTCGAGGTTCGCGCCGGGCGGCACCCGAACCCGTCGGGCTTCGAACCGCGCCCCGAGTCGTGCTGCGACGGCGGCGACGTGCGCGGCCTCGGCGTCGCCGTCGGGACGCAGACCGTGATCGACATGGACCGCGATCGGATCGAGGTCGACGTCGACGGCAACGGCGAGCAAGGCCGTGGAATCGGCGCCGCCCGAGCATCCCACCACCACCGGCGGCGCGACGGCCTCCAGCCCGCGCAATCGGGCGCGCCACCCGGCGAGCGCGATCGCCGTCACGTGAGCGGGCCTGCGCTCGGCCCGGTCGGCAACAACGCGCCCTGCCGGAGCAGCGCCAGCAGCTCGTCGGTGCTCTTGAGGCCCAAGCGGCGACAGATGCGGCGCAAGCTGGCGTACACGTTGCTGCGACTCATCCCCAGGTGCTGCGCGACCGCGGTCACCGGGGTTCGGGTTGCGAGCTCCTCGAGCAGCTGGCGTTGCTTCGGTGTCAGCTCGCCCATCCGCTCGCGCGCCACGCGCACCCGTGGAGGAGGCGTCGGCGTGGTCGGCGAGTGCTCGAGCCGGGTGAGCCGGACCCTCGGCTCGGGCGCGTCGTCACCCTCGGGCGTGCCCGTGCGCTCGAAGCGCGCGATGTCGGCCAGGGCCTTTTCCTGCACCTGGCGACGCTGATCGCGCTCCGATGGCGCCGACGGATCCAGCGCGCGGTCGAGCACCCGCACCAGCTCCTGCGGGTCGAAAGGCTTGGTGATGTACTGCAACGCACCTTCGATCCCACCCCGCAAGCGCGACTCCGGTTCGTCGGCCGCGGTGACCATGAAGACCGGGATCTCGGAGAGGTCGCGTCCCGACTCGCTCTTCAGCTCCTCGAGCACCGCCCACCCGTCGAGCCCGGGCATGCGCACGTCGAGGAACATCGCATCCGGTGTCTCGTCGCGAAGGAGCGCAAGCGCCTCGCTGCCGTTCGCTGCGGTGATCACGCGATGCCCGGCCTGCTCGAGGTTGATGCGAACCAGTTCGCGAATGTCGGGCTCGTCGTCGACCACGAGCACCACGGCCATCCAGCCGAGAATAGTTACCGCGCGCGAGCCTCGTCAGGTGGTGACGCGGCCGACGTCAGGCGACGCGCGCGAGCCAGACAGACGGTTGCCGGAGCTCCTCGAGCGTGGGAAGCGCCTCCGGCGCACGCCACACCGCATTGATCGCACCCGGTCCGCCCTCCCGTTCGACCGCTTCGACGAAGGCCTCGCCGACCTCGTACTGGCGGAGCTTCGACTCGATGCCGAGCAGCTTGAAGAGGAACCCGGCGACACCGCGGGTCCGGCGCCGCGCCTGGAGGACGCGTGCCATCCGCTCCTGCCCGGCGACGTGACGACTGCCGACGTGGTTCATCACGCTGTTGCCGTGGCCCTCGAGCACCGACATGAGCGCCTGCACCTGGGCGAGGACGCCCCGCTGCTGGTCGGTGGCGAGGAGCGCCACCAGCCCACCGTCGTCGAGCGGGTTGTGCCCGCGGCGCAGCTCTTCGGCGGCTCGCCGCAGCGCGTGCATCAGCCGGCCCGGATCGGGATCGACGATCTCGAGCGCCTGGTCGACGAGCGCGAGGAAGTAGGGCTTCATCCACGGGACCGCCATGAACTGCGCCCGGTGCGTGACCTCGTGGATCGCGATCCAGAGACGGAAGTCACGCGGTCGGAACGCGTAGCGCTTTTCGAGCGCGACGACGTTCGGCCCGACGTAGTACACAGCTCCGCCCGGCACCGGAGCGCCCGGGTCGTTGGGGACGAGCACGTCGTACTGACCGAGCACGCGTTGGGCCATGAACCCGAGCAACACCCCCATCTCGGTGCCGGCTACCCGCCGGCCCACCGGGGCGATCGGGCTCTTCGCGACCCGTTCGCCGACGCGCGCGGTGAGCGGCGAGAGCAGGCGGCGCATCGAGGCGACGTTGGCCTCGACCCACTGCGACCGGTCGAGCACCTCTGCGACCGCCGTCCCGGGCGCCTGCAGGCCGGTGAACTCGGCGACCAGATGCTCGGCCTGCGCCGTCACATCGGCGAAGTCCGAACGCAGCACGACCTGCAGCTCGGCCCCCCCGCCCGAGTCGCGGCCGGCGAAGCGGCGGGCGACGCGCGCCGCGAGCGCCCAGTCGACCGGATCGGGAGCGACTGCTTCCGCCGGCGCGGGCTCCGTCTGTGTCACTGGTCGACCGGACGTCCGCGATGCTTCGGGCGGATGACCCTGACGTAGTAGCCGGCGGCAAGGGCGCCGAGGAAGCCGACGAACCCGAACAAGAGAAGTGGTGCGACCCAGTAGAACCAGAACTTCTCATCCGTGGCGACGGTGGGCGCGGCTCCCGCCGGCGACGCCGCGATCACGAGAATGCCCAAGGTGATCGCAGCGAGACGGACGACCTTCACGACCTAGACCTCCCCGAGCGCTCGGCGGACCGCCATCGTAGGCGGATGCCTACAGGCTGCCTCCGACAGGAGGGAAATCCCGGCGCGGTTTCCCCGGCAGCCCGATCGCCTCGGCGATTCGGCGCTTGAGCTCCGGCGGCACTTCGTCGCGGCACTTCGATGCGATCACCTGGCGCAGCTCGATCTCGAAGTCGAAGCCCTCGGCGCAGGGAGGGCACTCGTCGAGATGACGCGCGATGGCCCGCCGCCGCCAGATGGTGAGCTCCCCGTCCAGGTATTGATAGATGCGGATGATCGCGTCGTCGCAGTCCATGCTTCTTTCATCCCCCCGCTTGGTCTGCGGTTTCGGGAAGCAGCCCTCGTTCTCCGGCAAACTCCCACAACGCTCTTTGCAGCTGCCTTCTTCCGCGATGCAGGCGGCTCATCACCGTTCCGATGGGCACGCCCATGATGTCGGCGATCTCCTTGTAGGAGAACCCTTCGACGTCGGCGAGCATCACCGCCATCCGGAACTGCTCCGGGAGGCTCTCCAACGCTCGCTTCACCTCGTCGTCGGGGATCGACTCGAGCACCTCCGATTCGGGGGTGCGATCGGCATTGGCCGCCTCGAGCCCGCCGAGTCGCCGGTAGAGGTAGAAGTCCTCGGTGTCCTCGAGATCCACCTCGTCGGGGCGTCGCTTGCGCGCCCGGTACATGTTGATGAACGTGTTGGTGAGGATCTTGTAGAGCCAGGCCTTGAGATTCGTGCCTTCGCGGAAGCCGCCGAACCCTCGGTAGGCGCGGAGGTAGGTCTCCTGTACCAGGTCCTCGGCGTCGGAGGCGTTGCGGGTCATGCGCAACGCGGCGGAGTACAAGGCCGACATGTACGGCATCGCGAGCTCGGCGAACTCCGCTTGGTCGGCCATCGCCGCCAGGGTACCGGTCGCGCTGGTCATGTCCTGATCCGAGACGCAGAACGGGACGGCGCGCCTCAGGCGACGAACTGCACCGCGACGAACAGGTATCGGTCGTTGCAGGCGACACCGACACCGAATGCCGAGTAGGTCGTGCTCAGGACGTTGTCGCGGTGCTCCGGGCTCGCCAGGAACTCCTTCGTCACGCGCCGGGCGGCGTCTGCGCAACCGGGATAGCACCCGACGTTCTCGCCCCAGCTCCGGCCGTAATACGCCCACATGTCGGACGCGTGCGTGTGCGCCAACCGGCAGTCCCGACTTCCCGACTCGTCGCGCACGCGATCGGCGACTTGCTGGGCCCGGAGTGTCGCCGTCGGGTCGACCGCGAGTGAGCTGCGCGCCGCGAAGGCTCGGGCGGAATTGTGATCCCACACGACGCGATTCCGGGAGGCTTCGCCAGGGACGTTCATGCATCCCGTGAGGCCGATCGCGAGTGCAACGGCACCGATCGTCGCTGCGGCCTTCCAACGCCGAGATCCCGCCCTGTACCCGCCCACCGCTCCCGCCCACGGTCCGTGCTCGCCCCCGCGCCCTGCGCGCGATGGCCGCGGGATATTAGACCGCGCCCCACATTCGGTCTATTTGCCGTGAATGCCCCGGGATGATGACTTGGTCAGCCCTTGCGCATGCCGGCCGCGGTCGCCTCGACGAGCGCCGCCCGACGCGCCAGCTCCGCCCGCGACCGGCCATTGGCCGCCGCCAGCCGCCCGGAGTCGACCTTCTTCTTCGGGTTGGCCGAGTCGTCCGGGCGCCCTTCGAACACGGCCTCGACCGCTTCGAACCACAGCAGCGCGCATCGGCCGGTCGTCGTCGCGACCCGGCGCTCGTTCTCGCCGAGCCGTTCGAGGACCGCGGCGAGGGCCCGAGGGTTCCGCGCCAGGTGCACGGCGGCGACGTCGGCGAGGTCGATGACGGCATCGCGCAGCCAATAAAGGGGGTTCCGCAGGAGCGTGAGGGCGAGCGCGGAGACCACGACCAGCGCGAGCCCCACCGCGAACACCGACGGAAGGAAGACCTCGGCCTCGAGCGCGCCGCCGACGGTCCCCACGACCATGAGCGCGCCGATGGCGGCGATCGCACCGCTCAGGTTCCGCGCGCGGAGGAGGGCCATGAACGCGGCGCCGACCAGCTTGGAGTCGGGCGCATGGAGCTGCGCCATTTCGTGCGCGCACATCGCCTCGATCTCCGGCCGCGGCAACTCGATCACGCCCATCGTCACAAACACGGATCGATTCCCTCCGGTCCACCCCGAGATGGTGTTCGGTGCCGGCTCGTCGATCACCATCACGTCCGGTGCATGGACTCCGAGACCCACCGCGAGCGCGTCGACGACGTTCCGAACCTGACGCAGCTCCTCGGCGTCACCCTGACGAATCGGGAGACCCTTGAGGATCCAGGCCGCCGAGCCCCGAAGCGCGCCGAGCGCGGTCAACGCGGCCGTCAGCGCGAACGCAGCCGCGGCGAAGCCGGCCGCGCCGAGGAGCCCGAAGCGCCAGAGGGGTGAATCCCAAGGGAGTCGTCGCTCCAAAACGTGTGGAACCGTGCCGCCGCGAACAGGACGATGAAAGCCAGGGCCGCCGCGTACGCGGCCTGGATCGCGCATCCCAGGAGGACGACGACCACCGCGCGCTTGTGCGCACGGGTGCGCCGGCGATCGAGGTCGCCGTCCCACCGAAAGGGGGATGTCGGGTCGGCGAGGGAACCGGTATCCGGCGCCGCGCCACTCACGAGACGTTCTGCACTGCGACTGCCCCCGTCGTGCACGATCCGGAGCGGGTGGTCGCCGGAGGCTAGACGCACCGGCGTACGCGCGTGCAGCTACGCGGCCGAGGGGATGCCGGCGCTGAAGACCAGCGGCACGACGAACAGGTTGCGGGCACCGTCGGGATACCCGACCCGGCCGCGGACCCAGGCGTGGAGGACGAGCCAGATCTGTCCGTCGTCGTCGCGAAAGATCTCGCCTCCGCCCGGGCCCTCGGCGCGGTCCGTCGACGCGAGCCAGGGCCCGCCGGCAGGCGCGAGGCACGGCCCCAGCGGGGTGGTGCAGACGGCGTAGCCCATCGCGTACGCCGCCGTCGACCACTGGTTCCCCGAGTAGAAGAGGTAGTAGCGCCCTTCGTTCTCGACCACGCTGGGCCCTTCGACGATGCCGCCCTCCCACGCCTCGTCGGCGGTGAGCAGCACCGTCGGCTCGCCGGCGAGACCCAGCCCATCGGGGGTGAGCTCCTGACCGACGATGCCGTCCGTCCTCCCGTACTCCTTCCAGTAGAGGTAGGCGCGGCCCTCGGCGTCGATCGCCGGACTGGGGTCGATGGCGCCGCCGGTGGGCGGGCACACGAACGGCCCGGTCGACTCGTCGACAAACGGTCCCCGTGGGCTCGCCGCGAACGCACGTGAGAGGCACTCCCGGTTCCCGTCGGGCGCCGCGGTCGCGTAGTAGAGGACGAAGCCGGCGGGGCGTGCGAGCACCGCGGGTGCCCACACCTTGCCTGCGGTCGTCCAGGACGGAAGCCGAGGAAGCGCGTCCGAGACACGCGCCGTCCCGAAGAGCCCGCTCGACGTCAACACGGGAACGTGGAACTTCCCGGTGTTGGTGCCGTAGGCGTAGTACTTGGAACCGACGCGCAACACGAATGGGTCGGCGAAGTCGTCGCAGTAGACCGCCTCTCCCGGTGAGCGCAGGGCCGATCGGAGGTCGCCGGCGATACCGCCCGTCCCGCCGATCGGCGGCGGCTCCGGACGTGGTCCTGGCGCGCTTGGCGTGCTCGGCCCGAACTCGATGCCGGCGCACTCCGCTTCACGAACGAGCGGCACGATGACCGCGACGACGAGCCAGGCGATGATCCACAGCGCTACCGTCGACGCCCCGATGATGGCGATGACCGTGGAGCGCTTGCGCTTCGCCGTTTCCATCACTGCTCCGAGGTTTGACCTGCGAAGCCGGCACGAGGATACGGGGCCCCGGTGGATATGTCGGTGTCGACCACGGCGCGTGGGTGCCGAGCGATCGCACGCGACTCCGCGACTGGGTGTGCGACATGATCGAGTCGTAGGGCACCCGGTGGTGTCGGCGGCGACCGTCGCGTCCCGTCAGCGGCGGGCCGGCCTGAGAAAGTCGACGACGAGCTCGACGAAGCGATCCATGTCCTGGAACCACATTCCGTGGCCGGCGCCATCGAAGATCAGCTTCTTGGCTCGATCGGTACCGACGCGCTCGACAATGACGTCAGCGTTCCTCGGCGGGACGACGACGTCCTCACTGCCATTCGTGATCAACACGTCGTCGGTCGAGTAGCCGACGCCACGATTGTCGAACAGCGTCACCCGGAAGTGCGACGCGAGCATCTGCGGGAACTCGGTGCCCCAAATGCTCATCGTGCCGGTGTCGCCCATGATGACGACGAGATCGGGCCCGTTCCCGAACTGGCGGTAGCCGACCTTGATGCCATTGACGCGACCTGCCGCGCGCGGCCCATGAACGCTCCGGCGCCCGGAAGCGTGCTGTCAGGAACCTCTTGGGGCTCATTCCCGCCCGCGGGAGTCTGCGCGCCTCCGATCGTCGGAAAGCTAACAGCACTCATCACGACCAAGGCCACGACGGTGCGCATCCGGACCCGGCACCGTGGCAGGTACGCCGTCCACTTCCGGGAACTGACCGGCGTCCGCCCTTGCTGTTGCCCGAGGATCGGGATGTCGATGTCGCACGCGCCGACGGATACATGGCGTTCCTCCCCTTCGTTCTTCGAGTGGGAGCATGCGCGTCGGAAGGAACTTGCGCGTCGGCCATTCGCTGCATTGGAGAGGGACGGACGCGTGGGTGATTCGCCCCATTCGCAAGGCAGGCCCGACGGGCGCAGAGGGCCGTGCAACTCCCTGGTGGAGCCGGGGAGGGGACTCGAACCCCTGGCCTGCTCATTACGAGTGAGCTGCTCTGCCGACTGAGCTACCCCGGCGGGGCCGGCGAGTCTACGACGGGCTAGCGGCGAACAGCAGGAAGATGGAGCAGCAACCGCTCGAGCAACAAGCTCTCGTTGGGGTTGAACTCGAACGCGTCGCGGGCCTCGCCACAGGCGTCGATCGCGGCGGCACAGGCACGGGCGTCGATGCGGAAGACGGGCTGATCGAGGTTGAGCCGCATTGCGTCGGGGCCGGCGAGCGCGTCGCGATAGACCGACTCGAGCGCGGTCAGCCCCTCGACGATGAACTCGCGCCGCGCGCGGCGGTGATGGCGCTTCTGTCGTTCGGCCTGCCGCCGGAGGAGCGCGGTGCGGGACCGCTCGGGGTAGCCCGCCCGCTCGAGCTCGGCGGCGAGCTCCTCGCACTCGGCCCCGTGTTCGGCTTCGAGCTCGCCCATGGCCTCCTGCAGCGCGGCACCGACGTCGTCGGCGGCACACATCGCCGCGGCCGCGGTGCCGTCCAGCGACGCCGCCGCGCCGACGAATGCGCCCCGCACCGCGCCGAGGGCGCCGAGCATGGCGCGCCCTCGGTCGAGCCGGCCGCCGGCGAGTCGCGCCGCCAGCGCCGCCGCGTCGGCGCTGGCTCCGTCGGCGACGAGCGCCTCACGAATGCTGGCCTCTGGCAGCGGTGCGAGATCGATGCGCTGGCAACGGGAGCGCACGGTGTCGAGCAACTCGTCGGGTGACGACGTGACGAGCACGACGGTGCTGCGAGCGGGTGGCTCTTCGATCGTCTTGAGCAGCTTGTTCGAGGAAGCTTCGTTGAGCCGATCCGCCTCGAACAGGGCGACGACCTTGCGCTCGCCCTCGATCGGCGCGCGATGCGTCTCCCGGATGATGGCGTCGGCCTGGGCGACGAGGATCTGGTTGCCCTCCGGCTCGAACTCGACGACGTCCGGATGCATGCCTCGCAGCACCAGGTCGCGGGAGCGATCGTCGCCGTCGGGCGCGATCACCTCGGCGGCGAAGCAGCGGGCGGCGTCCTCGAGACCTGACCCTCGGGGACCGACGATCAGGTACGCATGCAGCGGCCGCTGCGCGGCGGTCTCGAGCAACGCCACGGCGCGTTCCTGCCCGACCACCCGCTCCCACATGGCAGCGAGATTACGAGCTGAGTCGCGGCTCGACGAGGGCCCAGATCTGCTCCGCGACCGTGTCGGGGTCGCCCCCGCCGTCGACGAGCGCCCAGCCGCGGTCGGCGGCGAGCTTGCGGTATGCGTCGCGCACGGTCGCATGGAACCGCTCGCCAGCGCGCTCCATACGGTCGGATGCTTCGGGCCGGCGCGTTCCCGCGACCGCGTCGGTCACGTCGAGCACGACCACCAGGTCGGGCTCGAGCTCAGCTGTCACCACCCGGTTGAGCCTTTCGACCACCTCCACCCCCACGCCCCGCCCGATTCCCTGGTACGCGAGCGAGGAGGCGACGAATCGATCCGACACGACATCAGCGCCGCGCCCGAGCGCCGGTCGCACGACCTCGGCAATGTGCTGCGCCCGATCGGCCGCAAGCAGCAGCGCCTCGGTCATCGGCTCGAGCCGCTCGGGCCCGTCGAGCAGGAGCGCCCGCAGTCCCGCTCCGACCGCGGTCGCGCCGGGCTCGAAGGTCTCGACGACCTCGCGGCCCTGCTCACGAAGCCGCGCCGCGAGCCTGATCGCCTGGGTGGTCTTGCCGCTCGCTTCGCCGCCTTCCAGCACGACGAACACGCCGCGAGTCACGCGCTCTCGCGCTCCGGTGCGGTCGTCGACTGCGCGTCGTCCTCCTGTGCATGGACTGCTTGTGCGCGCTGCATCTCCCGACGCGCGAAGAGGCCAGCGGCGAGCGAGATCGCGCCGCCGATCCACAGCGCGATGCGCACCCCCGGCAGCGCGATCGCCTGACCCCCGATCTCGACGACTTGGTTGTCGAACAACGCGCCGGTGAGCTCGTCGGCGAGGCTGGCAAGGAGAGGCGTGACGGTCAGCGACACGAGCAGGCAGACACGAACGAGCGTGTAGAGCGCGGCGAACGTTCGTCCGCGGACCTCGTCGTGCGAGTACCGCTGCAACAGCGTGAACCCGGAGACGTAACCAGTGCCTGCGGCCGCGCCCACGAAGATGGTCACGAACATCGCAGGCACGAGCACCGAGAAGGACGAGGCAAGGAAGATCCCCGCGCCGGTGACGACGACCGCGAGCCAAAAGACCGTCTCCAGCGGCGCCTGCTTCTGCAGGATCACGAGCGTGATGACGCCGATGGCGGCACCGAAGCCGAGCGCGAACATGAGCAGCCCGAATCCGCCGGCGCCCTCCAGCAGCACCTCGCTCGAGAACACCGGCCCGAGCGGCACCATCATCCCGCCCCCGAGCAACCCGCCGGCGAGGCCGTACATGACCCCGCGCACGCGCTCGTTGGAGGCGAGGAACTTCAGGCCCTCCTTGATGTCCTGGAGCGTCTGCGTCACCTTGAGCCGCTGACCGGGCTCGAGGTGCGTCTTCGGGATCGCGATCGACAGGGTGATGAGCGCCGACACCGCGAAGGCGACCGCATCGAAGTAGAGCGCGATCGATTCCCGGTCGAGCTGGAGGAACGCCAGCGCGTCGAATCCGTTCAGCCAGCTCGCCAGCCCGGCGAGGCTCGCGAACACGAGAGCACCGAGGGGGAACGTCCCGAAGGCCGCGACCAGCGACAGCGAGTTGGCACCGGGCAGGTTCTCCCGAGGGACGATCTGCGGGACGGTGGCGGCCGTCGCCGGCCCCCGGAACAGCGCCAGGATCTCGAGCACGAACGAGGCCAGCACCAGTCCGGCGAGCGAGTCGACGAACGGGAGGAGGGCGAGCAGTACCGCCCGGCCGAGGTCGCTCGCCACCATGACCTGCTTGCGGTCGAGCCGGTCGACGAGCGCGCCGACGACCGGCGCGAGCAGGAACCCGGGGAGCATCCGGGCCACCATCACGAGGCTCAGCGCGGCCGCGTTGCTGTCGGAGACGTTGTTGGCGAGGGCGAGGATGGCGAGGAGTCCGATCCAGTCGCCCAGGCTCGAGAGCACCTGGGAGAGCCAGAGCCGGAAGAACGAGCCGGTACCGAACACCCGCCACGGTTCGTGCGGGATGCCTTCCTCGTCGATGAACGGCGCTCGCTCGTCCGCCATGTCGCGCGTCAGGTTAGAGGTGAGCCGCGGCGGATGGCGGTGATCAGGTGGGCTCAGACGCGACTTCGGCGCGCCGCCGCCCGTTCGAGCCGTCGGAGTCGTCGGGCGGAACCGGCATCGTCGCCACCACTGCCGCCCGAGTCGCAGGCGGCTTCTTCTTCGCCGCCCGTGCCGCCTTGCCCTTGGTGGTCTTCGCGGCCTTGGCCGCCTTGCCCGTCGCCTTCTTCTTCTTCGTGGCCTTGCGCGCTCGCTTCGCCGGCCCGCGCGCTTCACGCTCGCGCAGGAGCTCGACTGCCTCCTCCAGCGACACCGACTTCGGATCCGTCCCCCGCGGGATGGTGGCGTTGACGGAGCCGTCGGTGACGTATGGCCCGTAGCGGCCTTCGAGGACCCGCACGGCCGCGCCGCTGTTCGGGTGCTGCCCGAGCTCGGCCAGCGGCGGCCGGGTACGGCGCCCCCGCTGCTTGGGCTGGGCGAAGAGGGCTTCGGCCTGCTCGACGGTGACCGAGAAGATCTGCTCCTCCGTCTCCAGGCTGCGGCTCTCCTTCCCCTTCCGCAGGTAGGGCCCGTAGCGGCCGGTGTGGGCGGTGATCTGGTGCCCCTCCGGATCGGTCCCCACGACTCGGGGCAGTCGCAACACCTTCAGCGCGTCCTCGAGCGTCAGCGTGTCCAGGCTCATGTTCGAGAGCAGCGAAGCGGTCTTGGGCTTCTCCTCTCCGTCGACGAGCTCACCGAGCTGTACGTAGGGGCCGTAGCGGCCGTCGCGCGCGATCACGTCCAGGCCGGTCTCGGGATCGGTGCCGAGGACCAACGGTCCCTCTGCCGCACGATCGAGGAGGTCGTTGGCGAGCTCGACCGTGAGCTCGTCGGGAGGAATGTCGTCGGCGATCGACGCGCGGTCCTCGCCTCGCTCGAGATACGGGCCGAACTTCCCCACCCTCACGCTGATGTCGCGATCCTGGCCGTCTCTCCCGATCGGGATCGTGTTGACCTCGCGGGCATCGATCTCGCTCAGGTGGTCCTCGCCGACGAGATCCTTCAATCCCCGCTCATCGTTGCCGTAATAAAAGTCGCGCAGCCATCGTTCGGACTCGGTCTCGCCGCGGGCGATGCAGTCGAGCGCCTCCTCCATGCTCGCGGTGAAGTCGTAGTCGACGAGGTGCGGGAAGTGCCGCTCCAGGAGTTGGAGCTTGGCGAACGCGATCCACGACGGCACCAACGCGGCGCCCTTCTTCCACACGTAGCCGCGCTCGTGCGTGATCGTCTGGATCACCGATGCATACGTCGACGGACGGCCGATGCCACGCTCCTCGAGTTCCTTGACCAGACTCGCCTCGGTGAAACGCGCCGGCGGCTGCGTCGAGTGCCCCGCCGCATGCAGCTCGGAGCACGACATTGCGTCGCCCTCTTCCAGCGGCGGGATCGCCGACTCCGTGTCGTCTGCCTCCGCGGCCGGATCGTCGGCGCCCTCGACGTAGGCGCGCCGGAAGCCGAGGAACTCGTAGGTCTTCCCCGACGCCGAGAAGATCGCGACCTCGCCGTCGGTGGAGGTGGCTCGCAGCCGCACCGTCACCCGACGCGCACGCGCGTCGGCCATCTGGCAGGCCAGCGTTCGCTGCCAGACCAGCTCGTAGAGCCGACGTTCGTCGACCGAGAGATCGCTGCGCACCTCCTCGGGTGTGCGGATGCGATCACCGGCAGGGCGGATCGCCTCGTGCGCCTCTTGCGCGTTCTTGACCTTGCCCTGGTAGGTACGCGGCTGATCGGGCACGAACTCGTCGCCGAACATCCGCCGGATCGCGTCGCGCGCCGCGGTGACGGCTTCCGTCGACAGGTTCGTCGAGTCGGTCCGGACATAGGTCAGGTAGCCGCGCTCGTACAAGCCTTGGGCGACCCGCATCGCCCGGCTGGCCGAGAAGCGCAGCTTCCGTCCGGCCTCCTGCTGCAACGTCGACGTCGTGAACGGCGCCTTCGGCTTCTCGGTGAACGACCTCGACTCGACCGACGCGACCTCGTAGCCGACGTCTCGCAGCCGGTCGGCCAGTGCCTCGGCGTCGGGCTGCCGGAGATGCACGACCGTGTTGGCGGCGTCGTCGGCGAGCCGGCCGGTCGCGGCGTCGAAGTCGCGGCCGCTGGCGATCCGCTTGCCGTCGAGCTCGACCAGTGTGGCCGGGAACTCGGCGCCCGCCGCGCGACCGACCTCGGGTGCGAACCTGCCCTCGAGGTCCCAGTACTCCGCTGCCCGGAACGCCATCCGGGCCCGCTCACGCTCGACGATCAACCGGGTGGCCACGCTCTGGACCCGGCCAGCCGAGAGCCTCGGCATCATCTTCTTCCACAGGACCGGCGAGAGCTCATAGCCGAAGAGGCGGTCGAGCACCCGGCGCCCCTCTTGCGCCTCGACGAGCTTCATGTCGAGGTCGCGCCAGTTCTCGATCGCGTCCTGGATCGCGTGCCGCGTGATCTCGTGGAACACCATGCGCCGCACGGGCACCTCGGGCTTCAGCACTTCGATCACGTGCCAGGAGATCGCTTCGCCTTCGCGGTCCTCGTCGGTCGCGAGGTAGATCTCGCTCGCATCACCGAGCGCCGCCTTCAGCTCTTGCACGACGTCCTTCTTCTTCTTGGGGACGACGTAGATCGGATGGAAGTGGTTGTCGACGTCGATGCCGAGCCGTCCGGCCTCGGTGCCCTTGTACTTCGACGGCACCTCGCTGGCGTTGCTGGGCAGGTCGCGGATGTGCCCGACGCTCGCTTCGATCACGAAGCCGTCGCCGAGGAAGCCCGCGATGGTGCGGGCCTTGGCCGGCGATTCGACGATGACCAGCGGCTTCGGCACGTGACAGATCCTCGTGTTCAGGGATGCGAACAGGCCAACCCGGGGGGAAGTCGGCCCCACCGTGGTGCCACGAACCGGGTGTCCCTGTCAAACACCACCAGTGGTTGAAAGGATTCCGGGCCCTTGTTGTCTATGGTGTGCGGCCATGTGGTTGGCGGCGCTGAGCCTCGATCCGAAGGAGTTGCTCGAGACCTTCGGTGGTCTGGCAACCGTCGGTCTGATCCTCATCATCTTCGCCGAGACCGGACTGCTCATCGGCTTCTTCCTCCCCGGTGACTCGCTCCTGTTCACGGCCGGCGTCCTCGCCTCGCAAGGCGACCTGAACATCGTGGTCATCCTCGTCGGCTGCTTTGTCGCGGCAGTTATCGGCGACCAGGTCGGCTACACGATCGGCCAGCGGCTGGGACCGTCGCTGTTCCGCCGCCCCGACTCACGCTTCTTCAAGCAGAAGTACGTCGACCGCACCAAGGAGTTCTTCGAGCAGCACGGCCCGAAGACCATCGTCCTCGCCCGTTTCGTGCCCGTCGTGCGCACGTTCGCGCCCGTGCTCGCGGGAGTGGGCGCGATGTCGCGGCGCACGTTCACCACGTTCAACGTCCTCGGCGGGCTGGTGTGGGCCGTGGGGGTCACGCTCGCCGGCTACCTGCTCGGCGAAGTCATCGGCGACGACATCGACAAGTACCTGCTGCCGATCATCGGCGTCATCATCGTCCTGTCGATCCTGCCCCCGGCGATCGAAGCGCTGCGCGCCCGCAAGAGGAACCGGAAGGGGACCCCCTCCCCCGAGGAATCCCCGGAGGAGGAGGTCGACGACATCAAGCGCGCCCTGCGGGAGAGCTGAGCGCGAACTAGCCGGTCGGCGTCGCGTGGGCCTCCGCCGCCGCCTCCTCCTCGGCTTCCTCCACCACCTCTGATTCCTCGGCGAACGACCCGCCCTTGCGCTTGGAGAAGGCG